>DATGDG010000290.1:0-4102 GCA_035311025.1 Casimicrobiaceae bacterium | reverse complement strand
CGTTGCTGGTCATGCTGCTCTTCGGCGCGGGCGGCGGCATCGGCCGGCGGGGCGGCATGTGGATTCCCACCGGCGGCTGGGGAGGCGGGGGTTTCGGAGGTGGCGGTTTCGGCGGGGGCGGCGGCTTCTCGGGCGGGGGCGGCGGCTTCGGCGGCGGCGGTTCGTCGGGGAGCTGGTAGCGCCATGCCCGTCTCCCACGCGAAGCGTCTGTGGCGCCATCTCGTCACCGATCACCTGTCGGTACGCCGCGCGTTCCCCAAGGCCGCGCTCGAGCGCATCGAGCAGGCGATTGCTGCCGGCGAGCGCTCGCATCGCGGCCAGGTCTGCTTCGCCGTCGAGGGCTCGCTGCATCCGGTGCACGTGCTGCGCAGGCTCACGCCGCGCGAGCGCGCGCTCGAGGTCTTCGGGCTGCTGCGCGTCTGGGACACCGAGGAGAATTCCGGCGTGCTGATCTACCTGATGCTCGCCGACCGCGACGTCGAGATCGTCGCCGACCGCGGCATCGATCGCGCCGTCGGAGCGCCGGCGTGGCACTCGATATCGACGCACATGGAATCGGCGTTCGCGCGCGGCGAATTCGTCGACGGCGTCACGCGCGGGATCGACGAGGTCTCCGCACTGCTCGCCCGGCATTTTCCGCGAATCGGGACGGGCTCCAACGAGCTGCCCGACAGACCGGTCGTCCTCTGACCGGCAGTGCGCCGACCCGGCGTCAGTGCCCGGTCGCTCCGCCGTGCTCGTCGCTGCCCACCAGGTGCATGGAGTCGTACTGCGCCTGGTTCACGCGGTGACGCCACATCACGAGCAGCATCGTGCAGGTGACGAAGGTCCCGAACAGCATGACGGCCGAGTCGATCGAGAACCCGGTGCGCACCATCAACGCGTAGAGGCCGACCATCACGAGGATGCCGATGTTCTCGTTGAAGTTCTGCACGGCGATCGAGTGGCCCGCACCCATCAGCACGTGGCCGCGGTGCTGCAGCAGGGCGTTCATCGGCACGACGAAGAACCCGGCGCAGGCGCCGATCGCGATCATCAGGAGGACCGCGAGCGGAACGTAGGTGACGAAGATCATCACCATCACCACCACGCCCATCGTCGCGCCGACCGGCAGCACCCTGACCGAGCCGCGCAGCGTGACGTATTTCGCAGCAAGCACCGCGCCCAGCGCGACACCGATGGCGACGACCCCCTGCAGCATCGATGCCTGCGACAGGTCGAGCGACAGCGAGTGCGCGGCCCAGTCGATGACGATGAACTGCAGCGTCGCGCCGGCGCCCCAGAACAGCGTCGTCGTCGCGAGCGTGATCTGCCCCAGGCGGTCGCGCCACAGCAGTCCGACGCAGTGCGAGAACTCGCGCACCAGGTACAGCGGGTTCTTGCTGGGTACGCGGTGATCGACGCCGGTGTCGGGGATGAACCAGTTGATGATCGCGGCGACCAGGTAGATGCCCATGATCACCGAGATCGCCGCCTCGGGCGCGGTGTGGATCGGCAGATCGATGACCGGCACGTCGAAGCCCAGCAGCATCGTCGACATGCGGGGCGTGATCAGGGCTCCGCCGAGCAGGACGCCGAGGATGATCGATCCGACCGTCGCGCCCTCGATCCAGCCGTTGGCGATCACCAGCTGCTCGGGCGGCAGCAGTTCGGTCAGGATGCCGTACTTGGCCGGCGAATAGGCGGCTGCGCCGAGGCCGACCAGCGCATAGGCGAGCAGCGGGTGGATCGGGACCAGCATCATCGCGCAGCCGACGATCTTGATCGCGTTGGTGATCAGCATCACGCGGCCCTTGGGCATCGAGTCCGCGAATGCGCCGACGAGGGGTGCCAGGACCACGTAGGAGACGACGAAGCTCTGCTTGAGGGCGGGCGTCATCCACGGCGGCTCGCGCAGCTCGCGGAGCAGCGCGATTGCTGCGATCAGCAGCGCGTTGTCGGCGAGGGACGAGAAGAACTGCGCCGCGATGATGGTGTAGAAGCCGCGTTTCATGAACTCGCTGGAGCCGCATTGGATTCAGGCGGCGATTCCGTCACACTCCGCATCGTTCGAGCGCGACGGGTTCCGGGGGTGGCGTCGGCGGGTCGGGTTCGCGTTCGATTGTTATAATGCGAACATTGCGCGGCCCGCGCTTTATACCATGATTGGGAGGGCCGCCCCAGCGGCGCCGCACCATCGGCGCCGCATTCGTCCTCCCGGGCGGGGGCGCAGGCCGCAACCCATCACGCCACCGAACCGCATCCGCATGGCCCGCCCACTCGTTGCCCATGTCGATCTCGCGGCGCTGGCGTCCAACCTCGCCCGCGTCCGGAGCCTGGCGCCGGGCGCCGGGGTGCGTGCCGTGGTCAAGGCGAACGCCTACGGACACGGACTTTCCCGGGTGCTGCCGGCGCTCGCGGACGCCGACGGCCTCGCGCTGATCGAGCTCGACGCCGCCGTGCGCCTGCGCGATGCCGGATACCAGCGGCCGATGCTGCTGCTCGAAGGATTCTTCGACGAGCGCGAGCTCGACGAGATCGCCTCGCGCTCGCTTTCGATCGTCGTCCACGACCTCGAGCAGCTGCGCATGCTCGAACGAGCCCGTTTGGCCGCGCCGCTCGAGACCTGGGTGAAGGTCAACACCGGGATGAATCGCCTGGGGCTGGCGCCCCGCGACGTCGCAGGCGCCTGCGCGCGACTGGAAGCGACCGGCATCGCCGCGCCGCTGCGCCTGATGACGCATTTCGCAGGCGCGGACGAGGACGAAGGCATAGCGGGTCCGCGCGCAAGCTTCGACGAAGCCTGCCGCGGACTGCCGTACGCGCGATCGCTCGCCAATTCGGCGGGCATCGTCCGCTACGGCGAAGTCGGCGGCGACATCGTGCGTCCCGGGATCATGCTCTACGGCGCGACGCCCTTCGCGCAGCGCAGCGCCGCCGCGCTGGGCCTCGTGCCGGCGATGACGCTGCGCTCGCAGGTCATCGGGGTGCAGAACCTCGTTGCCGGCGATCGCGTGGGCTACGGCGCGACGTTCGCGGCGCCGCGACCGATGCGCATCGGTGTGGTCGCCTGCGGCTACGCCGACGGCTATCCGCGGCACGCGCCGAACGGGACGCCGGTGCTCGTCGCCGGGCGGCGCGTCGGACTCGCCGGCCGCGTATCGATGGACATGCTGACGGTCGACCTTTCCGATGTTCCACAGGCCGGCGTCGGCAGCGACGTCGTGCTGTGGGGCGAGGGCCTTCCGGTCGACGAGGTGGCCGCTGTTGCCGGCACCGTCGGATACGAACTACTGTGTGCGGTGGCGCCGCGCGTGGCTTTCGTCTGCAACCCCGCTGCTGCGCCCTGGCGCAGCCCGCGTATCGAGGAGTGAACGTGTACATCGTCGTCACCGGCGCGGCCGGTTTCATCGGGTCCAATCTCGTCAAGGCTCTCAACGCCCAGGGCGAGACCGACATCATTGCCGTCGACAACATGACGCACGCCGACAAGTTTCGCAATCTCGTCGACTGCGAGATCGCCGATTACGTCGACAAGGAGGAGTTCATCCTGCGCATCGCCAACGGCGATTTCGACGACGACGTCGCCGCGGTGTTCCACCAGGGCGCGTGCTCGGACACGATGGAAGCCGATGGCCGGTACATGATGCGCAACAACTACCGGTATTCGGTGAGCCTGCTCGAACACTGCCAGGACAACGACATCCCGTTCCTCTACGCTTCCAGCGCATCGGTGTACGGCGCCGGGACTGTGTTCCGGGAGGAGCGCGCGCACGAGGTGCCGCTCAACGTCTATGGCTACTCGAAATACCTGTTCGACGAATGCGTGCGCCGCGTTCTGCCGGAGCGCACCGCGCAGATCGCGGGCTTCCGCTACTTCAACGTCTACGGCCCGCGCGAGCAGCACAAGGGGCGCATGGCGTCGGTGGCCCTGCATTTCTTCGAGCAGTACCGCCGCGAGGGCCGGGTGCGGCTGTTCCAGGGCTCAGGGGGGTATCCGGACGGCGAGCAGCGGCGCGACTTCATCCACGTCGACGACGTCGTTGCCGTCAACCTCGACTTCTGGCGCAACCCCGGGCGCTCGGGCATCTTCAACCTCGGCACCGGCAACGCAGCGCCCTTC
>DATGDG010000289.1:0-3465 GCA_035311025.1 Casimicrobiaceae bacterium | reverse complement strand
AAATCCAAAAATCGTCCAGGAGGATCTGGACATCCTGTTGATCGGCGGCGGAATGGCGTGCTGCGGCGCCGGCTTCGAGATCATGCGCTGGGCCGAGGCGGTGAAGGCGGAGACCGGCGCCGACCTCAAGATCAAGCTGATCGACAAGGCGGCAATGGACCGCTCGGGCGCGGTCGCGCAGGGCCTGTCCGCGATCAACACCTACATCGGTCCGGACATGGACCCCGCCGACTATGCGCGGATGGTCAGCAACGACCTGATGGGCATCACCCGCGACGACCTCGCCTACGACCTCGGCCGCCACGTCGACGAGTCGGTGCACCTGTTCGAGGAATGGGGCCTCCCGATCTGGAAGACCGACGCTGACGGCGTGCGCCACGACGGCGCCGAGTCGCAGCGCGAAGGCCTGCCCGCCCTCAAGGATGGCGGCAAGCCCGTGCGTTCGGGCAAGTGGCAGATCATGATCAACGGCGAGTCCTACAAGTGGATCGTCGCCGAAGCCGCGAAGAAGGCGCTGGGCCTCGACCGGATCCAGGAGCGCACGTTCATCGTCAAGCTGGTCAACGACAAGAACGATCCGAACCGCGTTGCCGGTGCCGTCGGCTTTTCGGTGCGCGACAACACGATCTTCGTCTACCGCGCGAAGGCCATCCTGCTCGCCGCCGGTGGCTGCGTCAACCTGTTCCGGCCGCGCTCGGTCGGCGAGGG
The DNA here is from genome assembly GCA_035311025.1 of Casimicrobiaceae bacterium. Taxonomy (GTDB): domain Bacteria; phylum Pseudomonadota; class Gammaproteobacteria; order Burkholderiales; family Casimicrobiaceae; genus VBCG01. The sequence goes on along the minus strand of DATGDG010000289.1, from coordinate 2,757 downwards.
CACCGGCCGCGCCTGGTACCCGGTGTGGAACGCGGGCTCGACCTACGCGATGGCCGCCGAGGCCGGCGCCGAGATGACGATGATGGAGAACCGCTTCGTACCGGCGCGCTTCAAGGACGGCTACGGCCCGGTCGGCGCGTGGTTCCTGCTGTTCAAGGCCAAGGCGACCAACGCCTACGGCGAAGACTACATGGTGAAGAACAAGGCGCTGCTCGACGACTATCCCCCCTACGGCCAGGCGGCCGTCCCGGCGTCGTGCCTGCGCAATCACCTGATGCTGAAGGAGATGAAGGAGGGCCGCGGTCCGATCTACATGGACACGGTCACCGCGCTCGCCAAGCTGCGCGAGTCGCTGACACCCAAGGAAGTGAAGCACCTCGAGGCGGAAGCCTGGGAGGACTTCCTCGACATGTGCATCGGCCAGTGCGGCATCTGGGTCGGCGAGAACATCGAGCCCGAGAAGCGCAATTCCGAGCTGATGCCGACCGAGCCCTACCTGCTCGGCTCGCACTCGGGCTGCTGCGGCATCTGGGTCTCCGGTCCCGAGGACCTCGGTGCACCGACCGCGGAAGAGGGCGAGTACGACGGCGTGCCGTCGCACCTGCCGCGCGGCTGGAACTGGGGCTACCGCTCGATGACCACCGTCAAGGGCCTGTTCACCGCCGGCGACGGGGTGGGCGCCTCCGGCCACAAGTTCTCGTCGGGCTCGCACGCCGAAGGGCGGCTCGCCGCCAAGGCGATGGTCAAGTTCGCGCTCGACAACAAGGACTGGAAGCCCGAGCTCGACACCGCCCCCGAGCAGCTCGCCGAGGAGATCTACAAGCCGGTGCGCAACTTCCTCGAGCACAAGGACTACACGACGGCGATCGACATCAACCCGCACTACATCACGCCCAAGATGCTGCAGTTCCGCCTGCAGAAGATCATGGACGAGTACGTCGCGGGGGTGGCCACCTACTACAACACCAACGACGTGATGCTGAAGGTGGCCGAGGAGAAGCTCGAGATGCTCAAGGAGGACGCGATGAAGATGCGCGCCAAGGACCTCCACGAGCTGCTGCGGGCCTGGGAGAACTACCACCGGATCCTCACTGCCGAAGCGCACATGAAGCACATCCAGTTCCGCGAGGAGTCGCGTTATCCGGGGTTCTACTACCGGACCGACAAGAACTTCATCGACGAGGAGAACTGGCACTGCTTCGTCAACTCCGTGTACGACAAGTCGTCGAAGAAGTGGACCTGCTTCAAGCGCAAGCACGTCGACCTCGTCGACAAGTCGAAGCTGTTCAAGGCCGCGGCGCCGCACTGAAGACCCTGCGGCCTGCGCACCGGGCGCTGCGCGGCGATCGCGCACCGCCCGGGCTCGTGGTGTAATGGCCGGGCGCCCGCTGGGGCGCCCGGTGTCTTTTCAGGACTCCCGAAGATGACGATCCCCGATCCCCAGGACCTGCCGTTTCCCGAGAGTCCGGTGCTGCCGGCGATGCTCGAAGGCAGCGCCACGATCCAGTTCCGCTGCCACCGCGGCATCGCCTGCTGGAACGCGTGCTGCAGCAACATCGACATCTCGCTGACGCCCTACGACATCCTGCGGCTGAAACGCCGGCTCGGCCTCACGTCGACCGAGTTCCTCGAGCGCTACACGCTGCCCTACGAGATGGAGAAGGACGGGATCGCCGGCGTCAAGCTGCGGCCGATCGACGAGGGATCGGCCTGCCGCTTCATGAATCCCGAGGGCTGCGGCGTCTACGAGGACCGCCCGACCGCCTGCCGCTACTATCCGGTGGCCCTCCTGTCGATGCGCCGCCAGGACGAGTCCGTCGATCGCGCGTCCTACGCGCTGGTCAAGGAGTCGCACTGCCTCGGCCACAACGAGCCCAACCGCCAGACGATCGACGCCTACCGCGCCGAGCAGGGGCTGCCCGAGTACGACGAGCTGGCCCGCGGATGGCGGCAGCTGATCCTGAAGAAGAAGTCCTCGGGCCCGACGATCGGCAAGCCGTCGAAGCGCAGCCTGCAGCTGTTCTTCATGACCTGCTACGACATCGACCGCTTCCGCGAATTCGTCGCCAGCGACGGCTTTCGCGAGATGTACGACATCCCCGCCGACGAGCTCGAGGCCACGCTCGCCGACGACGTGAAGCTGATGCTGTTCGGCTTCAGGTTCCTGCGCCAGGTGCTGTTCGGCGAGGAATCCATCCCCGTACGCGCCGAGGCTGCGGAACGCCGTCGCGCGAACTATCGGGAGAAGGTCGAACGCCTCGAGCGCGAGGCGGCCGAGCGCCGCGCCCGCGACGAGGGCCTGATCGACGAGGCGCCGGACCTGTAGCCCGCACCTTCCGTCTGCGCAATTCGGTGCGCCGCCCCGTGAGCATGCCCCGGTGCCCGGCTCCCGCGCGCGTGCCTCGGCCCGCTCGCTTCGGCCCGCTCGCTTCGGCCCGCGGCGGGCGGCGACGGGTGTTCGCCCAAGGCTTCGGCGTCGCAAATCGCGTCGTCGAGCGGGTCCCGGTGCGGCGGCGCTCGAGTACATCGGTAACCGGACGACGCGGGCGGGCTCGCTTGCCGCCCCACCCGCTTGCGACGACTGCGCCGCAGGCGCCCATCGCGAGAACCCCGTCACCGCGCGCCGCGGGAAGCGCCAGCGCCGGCTGCAAACGTGCAAACCTCGGATGGCCCCGTTATCCGGAACAGCCGCGTCCGCGAGCGATCACGTGTTGGCTGCGAGTCGACAAGACCCTGTCTGGGCAGTGGGCAAGGCGC
>DATGDG010000288.1:0-2943 GCA_035311025.1 Casimicrobiaceae bacterium | reverse complement strand
CCGAAACCGCGCTTGATGAGCACCGGGAATTCCTGCTGCTTGCCGACCTGCTTGAGGAGCTCGAAATTCTGGGTGTTGCGCGTTCCGATCTGCAGCATCACCCCGGTGGGATTGCCGGTCTGACCGAGCGCCGTGCGAATCTCGTCGACGTGCGACTCGTGGGTGATTTCCATTGCGATGACGCGAATGCCGTACTTGCCCGCGAGTTCGAACACGTAGGGCAGGCATTTGGCTCCGAAGCCCTGGAAAGCGTAGGGCGAGGTGCGCGGCTTGTAGGCGCCCATCCGCGTGCAGACCTGACCCTTGTCGCGCAGCGCTTTCATCATGCCTTCGACCGATTCGGGGGAATCGACTGCGCAGAGTCCGGCGAAGACGTTGAGGCTGTCCTGTCCGAAACGAACGCCGTTGTACTCGAAGGACGAGGGACGGTCGTCGCCCTGCTTGTGGCGACCGAGGACGCGATACGCCTCGGAGACCCGGACGACCTTCTCGACGCAGGGCAGCACTTGCATCTGCTCGATGGTCAGGGTACCGGTATTGCCGATCAGGTAGATCTCGGTCAGGGTCACCTCGCTGCCGACTTCGCGGTGGACGCGAAAATCGACGCTGGGCAGGCGCTCGAGTTGCGCCATCAGCATCCGGTAGTCGGGGCTCTCGGGCTGGGTGTTCGGTTCGAGGACAAGGATCATGGTTTGAAGCTTTTCCGAGAGTTTTCAGTGGCTTGGCAATTCTAACCCCGCGGCGCGAAGGCGCGCGGGGCGCTGCGCAAGATGCCATGTTGCGCCGCAAGATGCGGCCCGCGCAACAGCCGCCACGTCCGCGTCAGCGAATTCGTTGCCGCGTGCGTTTGGCTTGCCGTAGACTGAACTCATTGCTCGAGCCGGCGCGCGAGTTCGGCGCCCGGATCCGGTACCCGCAGTTCAACCCGCAGTTCAAGCTCACGCGCTTTCGACCCAGGGAACACCATTACATGAAGAAATTGCTCGTACTCGCGATGATCGGCGCGTTTGGCGCCGTCGCCGTCCCGGCGCTGGCCGCCGACACCCAAAAGACCAATTCCCAGCAGAGCAAGATGACACAATGCCAGGCCGAGGCGGGCAAGAAGAAGCTCGAAGGCAAGGAACGCCAGGCCTTCGTGAACGAGTGCCTGAAGGCCAAGCCGGCGCAGGCGGAAGCGAAGCCCAAGAACAAGCTGGCGGAGTGCAACGCCAAGACCAAGGGCATGAAGAAGGAAGAGGCTGACAAGGTTCGCGCCGAATGCATGAAGGCAAAATGAGTCGGGGGTCCCAGAACTAGCACGACGATTCGCCGAACACGATCGGGCGATCTCCTGTCCGTCCGATCGAGATGACAAGGCCGCATGGGGCAACCCGTTGCGGCCTTGTTTTTGCCGGGTCCGCGGCGACCGCGCGAGCTTTGATCGGTCAGCGCTTCAGGACCAGCAGGCCTTTCAGGTAATCGCCTTCCGGGAAATTCAGCGCAACCGGGTGATCGGCCGAGGCACCCATGCGTGCCACGATCGCCGCGTCCGCCTTCGCGTCCAGCGCCGCACCGGCGACGATCTTCTGGAAGAGCGCGGCGTCGATGCCCCCCGAGCACGAGTACGTCGCAAGCAGCCCGCCGGGGGCGAGCAGCTTCAGCGCCAGCAGGTTGATGTCCTTGTAGGCGCGTGCCGCACGCTGGACATGCGCGGCGGTCGGGGCGAATTTCGGCGGGTCGAGCACGATCAGGTCGTACTGCTCCCCGCGATTGCGCAGATTGCGCAACTCGCCGAAGACGTCGGCCTCGCGCCATTCCGCGCGTCCGGCATCGAGCCCGGGATTGAGGGCGAGGTTGCCGCGAGCCATCGCCAGCGCCTCGGTCGAGCTGTCGATCGAAAGCACCGATTTCGCGCCGCCCGCCAGCACGGCGAGCGTGAAGCCGCCCGAATAGCAGAATGCGTTCAGGACGCGCCTGCCGGCAGCGTGTCGCCGCAGGATCGCGCGATTGTCGCGCTGGTCGAGGTAGAAGCCGGTCTTCTGGCCACGCTCGACGTCGACCCGGTAGTGCAGTCCGCCTTCGACGATCTCGACCGGCTCCGGCAGCGTGCCGAGGAGCGGGCCGCTGCGCGCGGCGAGTCCCTCGAGGCTGCGCACGTCGGCATCCGAGCGCTCGTACACGCAGCCGGCGCCGGTCGCCTGCCGAAGCGCCGTCGCGATCGTGTCACGCCAGGCATCGGCGCCTGCGGATAGAAGCTGCACGACCACGGTGTGGCCGTAGCGGTCGGCGACGACCCCGGGGAGCCCGTCGGATTCGCCGTGGATGACGCGGCACGCGGTATTCTCGTCGTCGCGCATCGCAGTGCGTGCGCGCGCCGCCTGCGCGATCGCGTGCGCGAAGAAGGCGTCGTTTATCGACGTGTCCGGATCGAAGCTCCAGACGCGGGCACGGATCTGCGATGCGGCCGACCACGCGGCGCGCGCCGCGAAAGCACCTTCCGAGTCGACGACGTCGACGGTCGCGCCGGACCCGGGGTCGCCTTCGACCGAGGCGATGGCGCCGGAAAATATCCACGGATGCCGCAGCGCAAGCGATCGCTCGCGCCCCGGCTTGAGCCTGAGGACGCCTTTCGACGCGCTGACCGGACTGCCCTCGTGCTGCGTCACCCGGCAACGACGCCCAGCACGCGGCCGATCGCGAAGGTGACGCCTCCCGCGATCGCGCCCAGCAGCAGCATGCGTCCGCCGGAATACAGCGCGTTGCGCCCGGTGAACAGCGACAGCGCCGCGCCGACGCCGAACAGCCCGGTAGCCGTGATGCCGATCATCCACGGCAGCGCATGGCTGCCTCCGCCGATCAGGTAGGGCGCGAGCGGCGCGAACGCTCCGATCGCGAACGAGACCAGCGAGCTCGAAGCCGCGCCCAGCGGCGATCCGAGCTCGCCCGGATTGAGACCCAGCTCCT
>DATGDG010000287.1:0-1647 GCA_035311025.1 Casimicrobiaceae bacterium | reverse complement strand
CGCTCGATGCACAGGCCGAGGAACAGCGCCTCCGGGCCGGGGTTGGTCTGGCGCATCACCACGCGCATGAGGCCGCGCGCGTCGTCGAGCCGGCCGCCCTTGTAGTCGAGCAGCGCGAGGTTGTAGGCGGCGATCGGGTTGCCCGGCTGGATCGCCAGCGCGCGGCGGAAGTAGTCGGCGGCGGCCGCGCCGTTGCCGATCGCCGCGCTGCACTTGCCCGCGTTGATCAGCGCGATCTCCTGATGCTTGTAGAGCGGATCGCGCAGTACCTCCTCGAACTCGGGCAGGGATTCCTTCGGGTGCCCGGTGCCGCAGAGGAACGCGCCCCAGTTCTCCCTGATCTCCGAGTCGCGCGGCGCGAGCGACAACGCCTGGCGGAAGTTATCCTCGGCTTTCTTCTCTTCGCCGAGCATCGCGTAGACCAGTCCGTAGACGTTGTAGACCTTCGCGTCCGAGGCGTCGAGGGACTTGGCGATGCCGAGTTCCTGCAGCGCGACGTCCATCTGGCCGCGCTGGTAATACCCCGCCGCCAGCTCGGTGTGGATCTTCGCACGCTGCTGCGGTGTGGCCTGCTCCTCCTTGATCGGCGTCGTGTCCTGGGCGACCGGCTGCGGCACCGGCACGGGCGAGCTCGGCTTGGTCGCACAACCTGCGATCGAGATCGCGGCGCAGAGGGCCAGGAAGGCGAGCGGGAAGCGGGGTCGGCGCATGATCAGGTTCCGGGTGTGGATCGGATTCGGGCGACGGACGTCAGCGCGCGACTGCGAGCGGAATCCGCGCGGCGAGCCTGCGCTTCACCCGGTCCTGCACCTGTCCCGCGAGCTGGCCGCAGGCCGCGTCGATGTCCTCGCCGCGGGTCTTGCGTATCGTGGTGACGATGCCGGCGTGCTGCAGCGCATGCGCAAACGCCCGGATGCGCTCGCGCGGGCTCGTGGCGAACTCGCTGCCGGGAAACGGGTTGAACGGGATCAGGTTGATCTTGCAGGGGACGTCGCGGACGAGGTCGACGAGCTCGCGGACGTGCGTCGGCTGATCGTTGACGGCGTCGAGCATCACGTACTCGAAGGTGATGAAGTCGCGCGGCGCCTTTTCGAGGTAGCGTCGGCACGCCGCCATCAGCTCGACCAGTGGGTGCCGGCGATTGATCGGGACCAGGCGGTCGCGCAGAGCGTCGTTGGGCGCGTGCAACGACACCGCCAGCGCGACCGGGCACTCGTCGCGCAGCCGGTCGATCCATGGCACCAGCCCCGACGTCGAAAGCGTGACGCGCCGGCGCGAGAGGCCATACGCGTTGTCGTCGAGGAAGAGGCGCAGCGCGGGCACGACGTGGTCGAAATTGGCGAGCGGCTCGCCCATGCCCATCATCACCACGTTGGTGATCGGCGCGCGTCCCGCCTCGACCCACGGCGCGCGGATCCCTTCCATGAGCAGCGTCCGGTTCGCGTGCCAGAGCTGGCCGACGATCTCCGCGGTCGAGAGGTTGCGGTTGAAGCCCTGTCTCCCCGTCGAGCAGAACGCGCAGTCGAGCGCGCAGCCCGCCTGCGACGAAATGCAGAGGGTGCCGCGGTCGTCCTCGGGGATGTAGACCGCCTCGACGGCGTTGCCGTCGCCTGCGTCGAGCAGCCACTTGCGCGTTCCGTCGGATGC
>DATGDG010000286.1:0-2085 GCA_035311025.1 Casimicrobiaceae bacterium | reverse complement strand
GCATTGCGGCCGGCGACGTGGATGGCGACGGTCGCAACGAGCTGGTCCTGCTGGCAGGCGAGGATCAGTTCGTGGTGATCAACTGATCACGGCCTGATTGATCAGCATTGGCGGAACGCTGAGGGTAGCTCGGCAGGATCGACGACGTGCAGGTGCGCCCGGTCATCCGCGCCGGCCACGCTCTCGAGCGTCTCCGCCGATTCGATCCTCGAATGCGACGCACCTGCGGATGCGACGACGAGGCGGAAGCGGTTCAAGTCGCGGGCATCGCGTTCGTCGCGGCCTGTACGCATGAGGCTGGCCACGGTTTCTAGCGACGCGCTTCCCGTCCCGGGCCGCAGCACGTAGATCAGCAGGCGGTCGCCAACGGTCAGCTTCAAGTACCCTGGCTGGTCATCCGCGCCATCGACACGTTCGAGGGCCATTGACTCGAAGACCTCGTCCGGACACTTGCAGCCCAGCGTGCAGCGGACGAAGTGTTCGATGGCGATGCGGTCGGCGGATTGCATGTTGCGGCTCAGACGACGCGGCCCCTGCGGCCGCCCCGCCGGAAATCCTCGACATTCGCGGCCAACTCGTCGAGACAGCGTTGCCGTGCCTCACGTGCGGCCCACGCGACGTGCGGTGTGACGATCAGGTTCGGGATGTCGCCTCCGAGCAGCGGATTCCCGTCGACCGGGGGTTCCTGCTCGAGCACATCGATGGCGGCGCCGCCCAGCCGGCCTGCGCGCAGCGCTTCGGCCAGCGCGACCGGATCCAGCAACGCGCCGCGCGCGGTATTGATCAGCACCGCGTCCGGCTTCATTCGCGCGAGTTGCGTCGCACCGATCATGCGCTGGGTCGCTGGCGTCAGCGGGCAATGCAGGCTGAGCACATCCGCATGCGGCAGCAGTTCGTCGAGGTCCAAGCGGCCCGACTGACGCTCACCTCCGGGACGGTTCGCCACCAGCACGTTCATGCCGAACGCGGCGGCGGTGTAGGCGACGCTCCGGCCGAGCACGCCAAAGCCCACGATGCCCATCGTGCGCCCCGTGAGCTCGCGGATCGGGTAGTCGAGCAGGCAGAACTGGTCGCCGCGCTGCCACGCGCCGGAACGGACGAGCGCGTCGTACTCGCGCAAACGGTGGGTGAACAGGAGCAGTGTCGCGAACACGTGCTGCACGACGGATGCGGTGCAGTAGTCGCGCAGGTTGCACACCGCGACGCCGCGCTCGGCCGCCGCGACAAGATCGATGTTGTTCGTGCCCGTCGCGGTGACCGCGATCAGCTTGAGCGTTGAGGTCGCCTCGATGATCTCGCGGGTGATTCGCAACTTGTTGAGCAGAACGATTTCGCAGCCCGCGATTCGGGTTGCGACGTCCTCCTGCCGCGTGCGCTCCCGGAGCTCGATGCCCGGCAGCACCCGGTGCAGGGGTGCCGGGTCGAGATCGTCGTTGAAGCTCACCGTGGCGTAGTCGAGGAAGATGGCCCGCATAGGGGACATTCTCCTTTTCCGGCCGCCTTGGGAAAAGGAGAATGTCCCCTATGCCGCGTCGACCACAGCAGACGGAACTCGAGAAACTGCTGGCGGAGGTGCGGGCCTGTCGCGTGTGCGAAGTGCACCTGCCCCTCGGGCCGAAGCCGGTCCTGCGCGCCGACGCCCACGCGCGAGTCCTGATCGTGGGACAGGCACCGGGGACGCGGGTACATGCCACCGGCGTGCCGTGGAATGACCCGAGCGGCGACCGGTTGCGCGCATGGATGAATGTCGACCGCGACGCGTTCTATGACGAGCGCCGTTTCGCAATCGTGCCGACGGCGTTCTGTTATCCCGGACGTGGCCGCGCCGGTGACCTTCCGCCGCGACCCGAGTGTGCGCCGCTCTGGCACCCGCGCATCCGGGCGCTGCTGCCGAACATCGGTCTCACGCTCGTCGTCGGCCAGTACGCACAGGCGTATTACCTAGGCGGGCGGCGCCGCGATACGCTGACGGAAACGGTTCGCGCCTGGCGGACCTTCCTGCCCGATTTCCTGCCACTGCCGCACCCGTCTCCGAGAAACACGTTGTGGCTGCGCGTCAATCCGTGGTTCGAGCAGGAGGTCGTG
>DATGDG010000285.1:0-4167 GCA_035311025.1 Casimicrobiaceae bacterium | reverse complement strand
GGGCAGCGTGCTGTCGCAGATCCGGTCGACGCAAAGCGTGCACTTGGTCATGACCTTGCGCTCTTCGTCGAGCTCGCGCACGCCGTAAGGACAGGCCCAGGAGCAGTACTTGCAGCCGATGCACTTGTCGTAATCGACCAGTACGATGCCGTCCTCGGCGCGCTTGTAGCTCGCCCCGGTCGGGCATACCGGAACGCACGGCGGATCCTCGCAATGCAGGCAGGACTTGGGGAAATGCACGGTCTGCGTGTTCGGGAACTCGCCGACCTCGAACGTCTGCACGCGGTTGAAGAAGGTCCCCGTGGGGTCGGCGCCGTAGGGATTGAAGTCGGCCAGCGGTCCGGCGGATCCGGACGTGTTCCATTGCTTGCAACTGGTCACGCAGGCGTGGCAGCCGACGCAGACATTGAGGTCGATGACCAGCGCGAGCTGGGTCATCGCGAGCCCTTTTCCACATCCGCGAGCCGGGTCATCGCGAGCCGCCCCTGCGCGTTCCCGAGCCGGCGACCCCGGCGAGCCAGCGCGGCGTGGACGAAGCGGTGCCGGGCGCCGCAGGAACCGCGTCGAAACGCGGCCAGGTCTCCTTCGGTCCGGCGTCCTCGGCCCTGTAGATGCGCACCCGCACGTCGTACCAGGCGGCCTGGCCGGTGACCGGATCGGAGTTCGAGATCCGCGCGCCCTCTCCCGCGCCCGGCAGCTCGTCGGCGATCACGTGGTTGAGCAGGAAACCGCGCCGCGACTCGTTGGCGTCGGGCGCGAGGCGCCACGCCCCCGGCGCCTTCCCGATCGCGTTCCACGTCCAGACGGTCCCGGGCTCGACGGCCTCCGAGTAGGCGCACATGCAGCGGACCTTGCCCCACGGCGACTCGACCCACATCCACCCCCCGTCCTCGATCCCGGCGGCGCGCGCAACCCGCGGATTCACGTACATGTGGTTGTGCGCGTGGATCTGGCGCAACCATGCGTTCTGCGAATCCCACGAGTGGTACATCGCCATCGGCCGCTGGGTCACCGCCGCGAGCGGGAACTTCGCGAGATCCGACTGCTGCCGCTCGAGCGGCTCGGAGTAGAACGGCAACGGGTCGAAATACGTCTCGATGCGCTCGCGCAGGTGCGCGGGGGGGCGCCGCGAAGTCCCTTTCCCCTGCGCCGCCCGGCGGAGTTTCTGCAGCACTTCCGAGTAGACGTGGATCAGGATCGGCTCGGCATAGCGCTGGATGCGAACGCGCTGCGACCATTCGAGATAGCCACGGTTCCAGTTGCGCATGTACTGGTACGAGGGCGGCAGGCGGTAGTGATAGACGCAGTTGTTCTGCGCGTACATGTCCCATTGCCGTGGATTGGGCTCCCCGCGCATGAACTTCTCGCCGCCCTTGCCGCGCCAGCCGGCGAGGAACCCGATGCCCGAGCCGGGCTCGGTCTCGTAGTTGACGATGAAATCCGGGTAGTCGCGGAACTTGCGCGTGCCGTCGGCCCGCACGAAGGCGGGCAGCTTCAGGCGCCCGGCCAGCTCGATCAGCACTTCCTGGAACGGCTTGCACTGCCCGGTCGGTGGCACCACCGGGACGCGCACCGAATCGACCGGCCCGTCGAACTCGGAGATCGGGCGGTCGAGCATCGACATCACGTCGTGGCGCTCGAGGTAGGTCGTGTCCGGCAGCACCAGGTCCGCGAACGCGGTCATCTCGGACTGGAAGGCGTCGCACACGACGACGAACGGAATCCGGTACTCGCCGTCTTCGCGCTTGTCGTTCAGCATCCGCCGGACGTCGCCGACGCTCATCGTCGAGTTCCAGGCCATGTTGGCCATGAAGATGAGCAGCGTGTCGATCGGATACGGATCGCCGCGCCATGCGTTGGTGATGACGTTGTGCATCATGCCGTGCACGGCGAGCGGATATTCCCAGGAGAATGCCTTGTCGATGCGCACCGGGGTCCCGTCGTCGTTGACGAAGAGGTCGTCGGGCGCTGCCGGCCAGCCGAGGGCGAGGCCGTCGAGCGGGTGGTTAGGCTGGATCGCGAGGGGCGTGTTGGGCGTCTTGGCGCAGGGCGGGATCGGGCGCGGGAATGGCGCCTTGTGGCGGAATCCGCCCGGGCGGTCGATCGTGCCCAGCACCGTCATCAGGATCGCCAGCGCGCGGATCGTGTGGAAGCCGTTCGAATGCGCGGCGAGCCCGCGCATCGCGTGGAATGCGACGGGGTTGCCGGTCACCGTCTCGTGCTCGTGCCCCCACATGTCGGTCCAGGCGATCGGCAGCTCGATCTTCTGGTCGCGGGCGGTGATGCCCATTTCGTGCGCCAGCCGGCGGATCGTCTCAGCCGGTATTCCGGTGATGCCCGCAGCCCATTCGGGCGTGTAGGCCTCGACGCGCTCCTTGAGCAGCTGGAACGACGGCTTGACGCGCATGCCGTCGTCGAGCGTGAACTCGCCGAGAAGATACGGATCCGCGTCCTCGGCATGAGTGACGACGGCGCGGTTGGTCTTGCGGTCCCACCACAGCTTGTTCTGCGGATCGAAGCATTCGTCCTCGTCCGGCACCGAGGTGCGCACGAACATGCCGAACTCGTCGTGCGCCTCGTCGACGTTCACGAGTTCGCCGGCATTCGTGTAGCGCACCAGGAACTCGCGATCGTAGAGCCCCAGCGCAATCAGCTCGTGGATCAGGGCAAGGAGCAGCGCGCCGTCGGTGCCCGGGCGGATCGGGAGCCATTCGTCGGCGATCGCCGAATACCCGGTGCGCACCGGGTTGATCGAGATGAACCGCCCACCGGCGCGCTTGAACCTGGAGATCGCGATCTTCAGCGGATTCGAGTGATGGTCCTCGGCGGTGCCGATCATCACGAACAGGCGCGCGCGATCGAGGTCGGGGCCGCCGAATTCCCAGAACGAGCCTCCGATCGTGTAAATCATCCCGGCGGCCATGTTCACCGAGCAGAAGCCGCCGTGCGCCGCGTAGTTCGGCGTCCCGAACTGGCGGGCGAACAGCCCGGTCAGCGCCTGCATCTGGTCCCGACCCGTGAACAGCGCGAAGCGCTTCGGGTCGGTGGCACGGATCTTCGCCAGGCGCTCTTCCAGCAGCGAGAACGCCTGCTCCCAGCTGACTTCGACGAATTCGCCGGCACCGCGCTCGGCGCCGGGTTTGCGCATCAGCGGCCGCGTCAGGCGCGCCGGCGAGTACTGCTTCATGATGCCCGACGAGCCCTTGGCGCAGATCACGCCCTGGTTCAGCGGGTGGTCGGGATTGCCTTCGATGAACCGGACTTCGCCGTTGCGCAGGTGCACGCGAATCCCGCAACGGCACGCGCACATGTAGCAGGTCGTGTTGCGCGTCTCGGTGGTCGCACCGGGAAACGCAGGCGCGGTAGGATCGTGGATGGGAGTCGTAGCCATTGGCGCGTGCCTTCAGCCATGCACGGGGCGAGCGACACCCCGGGATGACCAGCCTCCCGCAATGCAGCACAGTTTATAATTACGGCAAAGGAGACGCCGCCTGTCTATAGCCTCCTCGGGGGGGCGAGGTACCCCGGATGGGTTATCGGGGCGTACGGGGGTGCAGCACACGACGCGGCCCCGGACACCGGGAACCGGGTCGGCGCATCGATCCTTGCCCCTGCCGGGGGCAGGTCGCATAATTTTCCTTCTACCGGAAGGGCAGTCGTGGATCCGGCACCACGCGGCGACCCAGGCGACGGCCCACGCAAGGCCGCCAAGGAGGAGTTCGAGCAATGCCGCAACACCGGATGGTCCCCCGCACGCGGCCGCAAGGCAAGGCTGCCGCGTTGGGCGAGTCGCAGGCAGCCGGCAGCGCCCCGGGGGTAGGCGCGACCGATCGGGACGTCGAATTCGGGCTCGAGGACGCGGTTCGGCCGATGCTCGAGGCCGTCGTGCGCATGGCGGGCGCTGCGGCCGGGACGCTGCGCGTGCTGACCGACGATCGGCAGCGGCTCGAGCCGCGCGTAGCGGTGGGCGTCCCGCAGGGCATGGACCCCGCCGGGCGCGGCGCGCTCGCGTTCTGGTGCCGAGAGTGTTCCGAATCCCGGAATCCCGACAGCGACTGCGTCCGCAATCGCCTGTGCGGCGCCGAGGACCGGTTCTCCCTCGACCTGTCGGGCCAGGCCTGCAGGCACGTCGTTGCGGTGCCGCTGCGGCACCGGAATGTCCCGGTC
>DATGDG010000284.1:0-3081 GCA_035311025.1 Casimicrobiaceae bacterium | reverse complement strand
GTCGGAAACGTTCTCCTGCACGCCGACGCTGCGCGGCGAAGCGCCCAGCGCGATGCCGAGCAGCTGCGTGAAATAGAGCATCTTCACCTTGGTCTTCTCGCCCAGCACCTTCTCGGCGCGGACCTGGTGCATCTCCAGCCCCGAATGGCAGGTCGGGCACTCGGTCGCGATGACGTCCGCCCCCGCGGCCTCGGCCGCGCGCAGGATGTTCAGGACGAGCTTGGTCGACGTGTCGCTGTCCGACAGCGTGTGCGCGCCGCCGCAGCAGGCGGTCTTCAGCGGGAAGTCGACGTTGGTGGCGCCTGCGGCTTCGAGCAGATCGTCCATGAAATGCGGCTGGGAGGTCGACTCGGTGCCCGGTCCCTTGTCCTTCTCGGGAAAGATGTGGCGCGGCCGCGTATACATGCAGCCGTAGTAATTGGCGACCTTGAGCCCTTTCAGCGAATTGGATACGCGGCTGCGCAGCTCGCCTTCGCCGATGCCGTGCTTGATCCAGTCCAGCGCGTGGATCGTCTCGACCTGCCCTGCCTTGTAGGTCGGGTGGCCGGCCTTCTCCGAGATGCGGCCGACGACCTCGCGCGACGACTCGTCCTTGGCGAGGTCGTACTCGGCCTTCTTCAGGTTGTGATAGCAGCCGTTGCACGGCGCCATCACGACCGAGGCGTGCATCTCGTTGGCGGCGATCGACAGGACGCGCGACGACAGGTACGTCTGGATCTTGGGGTCGACGTTCTTCACTTCCATCGCCCCGCAGCAGTTCCAGTTCGGCACCTCGTCGAGCTTGAGCCCCAGCGCCTTGCCGACCGCCTTGGTCGAGCGGTTGTAGGCGTGACCCGTACCCTCGAGCGCGCAGCCGGGGTAGTAGGCGACGCGCTGGTAGCGGGTCTTGCTGTCCTTCACGTCGGAACCCGACATCATTTCGCTCCCGGTTCGGCAAGGTTGAGCGCCTTGCGGTGCAGCTGCTCCTGCTCGCTCACGTAGCCTGCAATCGCGTCGCGGCTCCTGCCCCAGCCCCGCGTTCGCGGCCGGATCAGCGCGGCGATGCCCATCAGCATTCCCATCCTGATCGGCAGCTTCCTGGCGAGGCGCTTGCCCATCTCGACCAGCCAGTCCTGGAGCAGCGGCTGGCCGCTCCTCGCGAAGAAGCCCCGGATGATGCGGCCCTCCTCGATCTTGCCGGTCTCGATGACCTGCGAGGAGAACTCCTCGTCGAACATCGTCGACTTCGACTTGGGCGTGTGGCCCTTGAGCTCCAGCCAGTGCGCGGTGGCCTTCATCACGCCTTCGGGGACGACGTCGCGCGGGCAGGCGTAGGTGCACTTGTTGCACGAGACGCACTGCCAGATGATGTCCTTGTCGCGCAGCAGCTCGGATTCCATCCCGATCCGGATCAGGTAGATCCAGTAGCGGGGATTGAAGTCGGGGTTGACCGCGTTGACCGTGCACGAATTCGTGCACGAGCCGCATTGCCAGCAGCGATGGATGTACTCGCCGCCGGGCAGCGCAGCGATCTCGTCCTGCAGCCGCTCGTTGTAGTCCGAGACGACGCGCGTCTCGATGAACGTGCTCCAGTGTCCCGAAACGTCGATGCCCTCGAGAACGAGGTTCTCGTGCGACTTGATGTTCTCGGGGCGGATCAGCGATTTCTCATGGATCGGCATCGAAGCACCGCCAGGGTCAGTTGGTGAGGCGCGGAGGTTCGGCGATGGTGGCTTCGCCGTCGACCGCCTTGAGTTTCGGGCGGCCGTCGACCGCGACGTCGAGCCCGAGCATGCGACGCGTGTGCAGCATCGAATCCTCGGCGGAGGAGAAGTCGGTCCGCAGGTAGCTGCCGCCCTGCTCGGAGATGTACTCGCCGTACACGTGGGCCGTCAGCAGGTCCACGTATTGCAGGACGTCGCGGTACACGCCGTTCGTCGACAGGTACTGCGACAGCTCCTCACGCAGCACGACGAAGGTGTCGTGGCGGTCCGGGACGTCGATGACGATGTGGTCGACGTCGGCCGCGTGCCAGATCTCGCGCAGCACGCCGGTGTTGGAGCGCGAGTCCCAGACCCAGCGGGACATCAGTGGATAGCGCTCGGGATCGACGTTGTGCAGCACCTCGGCGGCGAGGTCGCGGACCCAGCGGTGCTCGCGGTCCGCGGGAAAGTTCCCGCAGAAGGTCGCGATCGCGTCGTCGGCCGACGATGTGTCGTGCGCGGTCTCGAGCAGGTCCGCGATCCGCGTCCGCAGGTCCCCGAAGACGCGCTCATCCAGGTAAGGCCCGACGCGGCGGCGCACGGTGGCAATCAGCGACAGCAGGCCGCGCAGCGTCTTGGCGTCGACGCTGCGTGCGCGGCCTTCGCCGAGTGCCTGCGCGAACAGCGTGGACTTGACTTTCAGCGCGTCGACGTAGCGCTCGACGCCGCCGTGGTCTTCGGTGTGCACGACCAGCGACTCCAGGACGGCCTTGAGCTTCGGTCCGGACAGGTCGAGGACCGGCCGCGGGGCCGTCACGACGGTCCGGGCCACGGCGCTGCGCATCGGGTGCACCCTTCCCGCCGCGTCAGGCCGCCTGGACGGCGGCCCGGGCGCCGTTGACCAGCGCATAGGCAGCGATCGCGGCCGCCTTGGCCTGGGCGATCGAGTCGTCGATCGTCTCGGGTCCGGTCGCCGAGCCCGCGACGAACACGCCAGAACGCGAGGTCTCGCCGAAGGTCGCGTAGGCGTTCGCCTTGCCGATGAAGCCCTGCGGCTGCAGCGAAACGCCGAACACCGAAGCGATGCCCTTGTTGTCGACGTTCGGATCCATGCCGATCGCGTGCACCACCATGTCGAAGGGGATCGTGATCGGCCGCTTCACCAGCGTGTCCTCGCCCTTGACGATCAGCTTCTGGCCGTTCGACGTGACTTCGGCAATCCGCGCCTTGATGTACTTGACCTTGAACTCCTCCTGGCTCTTCCAGTAGTAATTCGTCTCGTACAGGCCGAAGGTGCGGATGTCCATGTAGTAGATGTAGACGTGGCAGTCCGGCAGCTCCTCGCGGATCTCCATCGCGATGTTGCACGACACGGTGCAGCAGATCTTGGAGCACCACT
>DATGDG010000283.1:0-2292 GCA_035311025.1 Casimicrobiaceae bacterium | reverse complement strand
TCTGCGTTTCGGTGAACGACCCGTTCGTCCTGGAAGCCTGGTCGAAGGACCAGGAAGCCGACAACGTGATGCTGCTGCCCGACGGCAATGGCGAATTCACCCGCAGGATGGGCATGCTGGTCGACAAGAGCGACCTCAATTTCGGCCCGCGCTCGTGGCGCTATTCGATGCTGGTTCGCGACAGGAAGATCGAGAAGATGTTCATCGAGCCGCAGGAGCCCGGCGATCCGTTCAAGGTCTCCGACGCCGACACGATGCTCGATTACCTCAGCCCCGGCGCGAGCCGGCCGGACCGTGTCGCGATCCTGACGCGCGAAGGCTGCGGATTCTGCGCGAAAGCCAAGCAGCAGCTTGCCGCGGCGGGGCTCGATTTCGTCGAGATCCCGCTGTCCAACGCGATCCGCAGCCGCGCGATCGGCGCGATCGCCGGCGCAACGACGGTTCCGCAGGTGTTCGTCAACGGACGCCTGATCGGAGGATCGGCCGAGCTCGACGCGTGGCTGCGGAAAGCGGCGTAAGCTCGAGACCGGCCGCCCGGCGCATCGACACGAGGTCTGGAAACATGCAAACGACAAGCACCGACGTCGCGATCATCGGCGCCGGAACGGCGGGCCTCGCGGCGTATCGCTCGGCGAAGGCCGCAGGCCGCCGCGCCCTGCTGATCGAGGGTGGCGTCCACGGAACGACCTGCGCACGCGTCGGCTGCATGCCGAGCAAGCTCCTGATCGCACCGGCCGAGGCGGCCCATGCGGTCGAGCGCTTCGATGCCTTCGGACTGCGCCTCGAAGGCCGCGTCGCGATCGACGGCCGCGCGGTGATGGCGCGGGTGCGCCGCGAGCGCGACCGCTTCGTCGGGTTCGTGACCCAGGGTGTGGAAGCGATCCCCGCGCCCGACAGGCTCGCCGGTCATGCGCGCTTCCTCGCCGACACGCGGCTCGAGGTCGGAGGTTCGACGGTCGTCGATGCGC
This sequence comes from Casimicrobiaceae bacterium, assembly GCA_035311025.1. Classification (GTDB taxonomy): domain Bacteria; phylum Pseudomonadota; class Gammaproteobacteria; order Burkholderiales; family Casimicrobiaceae; genus VBCG01. The sequence continues at coordinate 1,324 of DATGDG010000283.1, read as the reverse complement.
GCGCGGTGGTCATCGCGACGGGGTCGTCCCCGTCGTATCCGACGGCGTGGAAGACCCTCGGCGACCGCCTGGTCGTCAATGACGACGTGTTCGAGTGGACCGACCTGCCCGAAAGCGTCGCGGTCTTCGGCCCCGGCGTCATCGGCATGGAGCTCGGGCAGGCGCTGCATCGGCTGGGGGCGCGCGTCAAGATTTTCGGCCGTGGCGGCGGCGTCGGGCCGCTGTCCGATCCCGCGCTGCTCGCCGAAGCGCGGCGCGTGTTCGGCGCCGAGCTGTACCTCGACACCGACGCGCACGCCGAGGTCTCGCGCGAAGGTTCGCGGGTCGTCATCCGCTATCGCGACCTCGCCGGCGACATGCGCATCGAGAACTTCGACTACCTGCTCGCCGCGACCGGCCGGCGTCCGAACCTCGGGAGGCTGAACCTGGAGGCGACGTCGCTCGCCCGCGACGCCCGCGGGGTGCCGCATTTCGACCGCGAGACGCTGCAATGCGGATCGGCGCCGGTCTTCATCGCCGGCGATGTGAACAACGACGTCCCGCTGCTTCACGAAGCAGCCGACGAGGGCCGCATTGCCGGCGAGAACGCGGCGCGCTATCCGGAGGTCCGCCCGGGGCTCCGCCGCGCAGCCCTGGGCATCGTGTTCACCGACCCGCAGATCGCCATCGTCGGCGGCGGACACGCAGCGATACGCGACATCCCCCATGTCACCGGCGTCGTGTCTTTCGAAGACCAGGGCAGGTCGCGGGTGATGCTGAAGAACCGGGGTCTGCTGCATGTGTACGCCGACGCCGGGAGCGGCACGCTGCTCGGCGCGGAACTCTTCGGACCCGATGCCGAGCACCTTGCGCACCTGCTCGCGTGGGCCAAGCAGCTCGATCTCACGATCGCCGACATGCTGAAGCTGCCTTTCTACCACCCGGTCGTCGAGGAAGGCCTGCGCACGGCGCTGCGCGACGCCTACGGGAAGCTTGACCTGTCAAAGAGCGCGCGCCGCGCAGCGTGACCCCGGCCCTCGCCTCAGCCCGCTTCCGCCTTGCGGGAGGGGGGCCGAGCAAGAGGAACGCGGGAGACGAGATCAGGCGGGAGCGACGCAGGTGGGGGCGAAGCAGCGCTTTACAGACCGCAGCGGCGGCCGCGACAATACGGCCCCGCCTTAGGTGGAATCCTGAAGATGAACCTCATTTCCCGCCCGGCCCACGCGTTCGTTCGCGGCACCGCCGTCGCCGTTGCCGCAATGTGCATGCTGCCTGCAGCCCACGCGGCCGATACCGGTCCCTACCCGAACCACCCGATCCGCATCATCGTCCCTTTCTCCCCCGG
>DATGDG010000282.1:0-3687 GCA_035311025.1 Casimicrobiaceae bacterium | reverse complement strand
GCGAGACGAACAGCGGATTGGCCTCGAGGTTCTCGCTGCGGCAGCGGAAAGCGTTCTGGAACGCCGCGAGGTTGTGGACGTCGAGGGTGACCACGCAATCGGCGCCCACCGCCTCGAACAGCTGGGCGACATATCGCGTCGAGACCGGATCGCGCGACTTGGACTTGCGATCCTTGCGCGCGTACGCGAGGTAGGGCACGACCGCCGTCACGCGCGCGGCCGAGGCATCCCTGAGCGCGCCGAGAAACAGCAGCAGGCGGACGAGCTTGTCGTTGACGCTCTGCGCGGGGTCGGAGTGCAGCGACTGCAGGACATAGACGTCGCGGTCGCGGACGCTGACCCGCGGTCGCGTCTTGTGCTCGCCATCCTCGAACGCGCGTTCCTCCAGTCCCTCCAGAGCGATGCCCATTTCGCGCGCAACCGCCGCACCGAACTCCACGCTGGCACCGAGGGCGAAGACGGCCAGGTCGCCATGCATCATACTGTTCCCCACAGGAACCCCCCCGAAGGCGGGAAGACGACCCGCGCGCATCGCAGGATCGCCGCCACGAACCGATGAGCCACTACGACGCATTCAACGGCGATGCCGACGGCATCTGCGCGCTGCACCAGCTGCGCCTCGACTCGCCGATGGAGCCCACCCTGGTGACCGGCGTCAAGCGCGACATCGCGCTGCTCGAACGCGTGGCGGCGCAGGCCGGCACAGGCGACACCGTCACCGCGCTGGACATCTCGCTCGCTGTCAACCGGGCGTCGCTCGTTGCGCTGCTCGGGCGCGGGGTGCGCGTCGACTATTTCGATCACCATTATGCGGGGGACATCCCGGTCGATCCGGGCCTTCGCGCGCTGATCGATCCGGCGCCCGACGTCTGCACCGGGATCCTGGTCGACCGGCACCTGGAAGGCCGGCAGCGCATCTGGGCAGTCGTCGCGGCGTTCGGCGACAACCTGCCCGACGCGGCCCGCGCACTTGCGCGCACGATCCCCTCCTCGCCCACGCTGACCGAGGCGCAGCTTGCGGCGCTGCGCGACCTCGGCGACACGCTCGCCTACAACGCCTACGGGGACACCGAAGCCGACCTGATCGTCCATCCGGCGCAGCTCTATCGGACCCTCAGTGGCTACGCCGACCCGTTCGCGTTCATCCACGACGAGCCGATGTGCGCGAAGATCGAGCAAAGTCGGCGCGAGGACCTGGCGCTTGCGAACGCGGCGCGCCCGCACGCAAGCCTGAAAGGCGCGACGGCCTACGTCCTCCCCGATGCGGCGTGGAGTCGGCGCGTGCGCGGCGCGTTCGCGAACGAGCTCGCGAACCGCTCGCCCAACCTCGCCCACGCAATCCTGACCCCCGATGATCACGGTGGGTACATGGTCAGCCTTCGCGCACCGCTCGCGCGGCCGACCGGCGCCGACGCGCTTTGCCGTCGCTTCCCGACCGGCGGCGGCCGTCGCTCCGCTGCCGGCATCAATCACCTGCCGCAGGATGGGCTGCCCGAGTTCCTGCGCGAGCTCGAGCGCGCCTGGCCCTGACCTGCGCGACCCTCGCCCGGAGACCGCGATGCCCTGGACCGCGCAACGGTATCCGCCGGCGATGCAGCATCTCCCGCACGACGTGCGTCTCAAGGCCATCGAAATCGCGAATGCGATGCTCGAAGAGGGGTTCGACGAAGGCATGGCGATCCGCGTCGCGATCGCGACCGCGAAGAAATGGGCGGCTGCCCGCGACGACGGAGGCGAGTTCTGACGTCACGGATCACCCGACCGGCTGCGCGCATCACCGGTGCCCGCCCGCGGCCGGGCCCGCGGCCGGCCCCGACGGTGGGCTTCCGCTTCCAGCGGCACGCGAGCCCACCCCAGGCCGCGCCGCAGCGGCCCGCAGCACGTCGATGACCTCGCTGTCGTCGACCTGGCCGAAGGTCAGGTAGAACTGGCCGACCGCGAAGAAGGCATCGGGCGTCTGCAGGACCACGACCTCGTCGGCGTAGCCGCGAACCTTCTCGACCGCGTCGCGCGATGCGACGGGGACCGCGCAGATCAGGCGGGCGGGCTTGCGCTCGCGCAGCGCGTGCAGGGCCGCGATCATCGTCGCGCCGGTCGCGAGTCCGTCGTCGACGACGATGACGATGCGCCCGGCCGGATCGATCGGCGGGCGGTCGGGCGTGTACTGGGCACGGCGCCTGCGGATCGTCGCGAGCTCCGCGGCAACCTGGGCCTGCAGGTAGGCCGATGATCCGCCGGCCAGTTCGGCGTAGTCGGCGACGTAGACCCAGCCGGTCTCGTCGACGGCCCCGATCGCGAATTCGGGATTCCCCGGTGCGTGCAGCTTGCGGGTCAGCACGACGTCGAGCTCCCCGTCGAGGCGCTGCGCGACGACGCTGCCCATCGGCACTGCGCCGCGTGGAATCGCCGCGATCAGCGGCCGGTGGCCGCGCCACTTCGCCAGCGCGTCCGCGAGCTGGCCTGCTGCATCGATGCGATCCCGGAAGTACATGCCACCACCCCCGCATTCGGTCCCGTCGGTGTCCGCACGGCCGCTCTCGGCCCGCCAACGCCGTCACGTCAATGTTCGGCGCTTGCCACCCCGGCCGGCTTGACCGGCGTCAAGCTTGGGTCGGTTCGAGCACCCTGCCCGCAGCGTGATGAAGCCCGCGCTTGCGCGCGACATCGGTCAGGTGGATGCGCCGGCGAGCAGGTAATCGACCATCCGCGCCGACACGCCTTCGAACATCCCGGCTCCGACCTGCGTGCCGCAGCCGATCCGCCGCGCGGCCTCGATCAGCGGCGTCACCGCGGGGCGCGTGATGACATCGGCGACGAACATGCGCGCGTCGAGCCTTTCGACCTGGACCGGAGAGGGATCGCCTTCGTTCATCCCCGAAGGCGTCGCGTTGACCACCAGCGTGAAACGCGAAGGATCGGGCGAGCCTGCCTGCACCCGGCCCGGATAGCGATCGGCGAGCCGGATGAGCAGCGCATCGCGGCGTGAGGGATCGCCGTCGTGGATCGCGAGTGCGGCGACGCCTGCCTCGAGCAGCGCGAGCCCGATGGCCGAGCCCGCCCCTCCGGCACCGGCCAGCAGTGCCCGCTGCGCTTCGGGGCGGCAGCCAGCCGCCCGCAGGCCGGCGACGAAACCCTCGCCGTCGAGTTGATCGCCGTGCCAGCTCCCGTCCGGATTGCGCCGCAGCGTGTTCACCGCTCCGAGGAAATGCGCACGTTCGGTCGCCGTCGCGCATTGACGATAGACGGCGAACTTGTGCGGGACGGTGACGATGATGCCGTCGAGGTTCTTCGCGAGGCTCACGCCGCGGATGAATTCCTCGAGGTCGGCCGACGTGACGTGGATCGGCACGCAGACCGCGTTGCGTCCCCTGGCTTTGAGCGCGCGCGTGACGCCTGCCGGCGATTTCACCTGGGCGATCGGGTCTCCGACGATCGCGATGACCCGCGTCTCTCCGCTCAGATCTGCATGGTTGTCCATCGGTCGTTCCCGTCGCTCTGCGCCGTTTTCGTCCAATTCTTGCCCGACCCGGACGCGCCGGTCGCACCCGGCCGCCTCCGGTCCGCGATCAGGCTCCGCCCGGCCGGCGGCGCGGCCGCGGCCCGCGATCCGGGAGACGGGCCGCACTCCCGGATGAAGGTCGCCGCGTGCCCGCCACGCCGCCGGATGACCCAGATCAGCCCGCCGCG
>DATGDG010000281.1:0-8209 GCA_035311025.1 Casimicrobiaceae bacterium | reverse complement strand
GATGTCCGGCTGGATACCGAAATCGTCCGGCTCGAGCAGGACTTCACCGTGCACCCCAGCCGCGTGGAATTCACGCTGCGCGCCCAGCTCGTCGACGTGAGCGAAAGGCGGGTCATTGCCACGAAGGTGTTCGACGAGGTCGAGAACGCACCGCAGGAAAATGCGGATGGCGGCGTCGTGGCGGCGAACGAGGCCCTGCAGCGGCTGCTCGCCCAGGTCGCCGATTTCTGCATCGCAGAGGCGCCTCGGCGCTGACCCACCGGGCTCGACTGGCGATGCCTTTTCCATTCGCCACCCATCGCCATGCAGGCGCCGTCCGCGTCGGCATGGTCGTCGACGACACGATGCTGCAGGGCCCATGGGTGGTGCCCGCGGACGCCGCGCCTCATCCGCGGGCGCGGAATCTGCGGGACAATGCGCAGCGACTGCTGGGGGCACGACCCGCTGCGGGGCCCTGACGGCGGCGGTCGCTCCGCGCGTTGCCGGGAGCCATCGGCTTTGGAAATCGTCGAGACCGCCGCAATCCTGCTTTTGTGCGCGCTGGCGCTGCTGGTGCTGTTCGAGCCCGGCCTCGACTACCGGGTGTCGCCGCCGCAGCTTCCGCTCGACTCGCCCGGGTTCGTCCGATTGCTGGGCGTGGTCTCCAATTCGGGCGTGCGCCGCGCGGCCTCGCACGAGGTCCTGACCAACGGTCCTGCCTTCTACGCTGCCGAGCTGGAGGCCATCGAAGCGGCCCAGGTCAGCGTGCACGTCGAGGCCTTCATCTTCCATCCGAGCGCAGTCGCCGATCGCTTTGTCGCCGCGCTGACCGAGCGTGCCCGCCACGGCGTGAAGGTCCGGGTCGTCGTCGATGCGATCGGGAGCATGCCGACCCCGGACGCCTATTTCGCCGGGCTCCGCTCGGCCGGCGGCGAGGTCGTCTGGTATCAGCCGATCCGCTGGTACACGCTCAAGCGGTTCAACAATCGCACCCACCGCGAGGTGATCGTCGTCGACGGGACGGTCGGCTTCCTCGGCGGTGCGGGGATCAGCGCCCACTGGGAAGGCGGCGAGGCAGGGAAGGCGCCTTGGCGAGACACGATGCTGCGGGTGACCGGCAGCGCCGTCGCCGCGCTGCAGACCTGCTTCATCGAGAACTGGCTCGAAGCGACCGGCGAGATCCTGGCTGGCCCCGACGCTTTCCCCCCGGCGCCTGCCGACGACGCGGGCGCTCCGGCGCTGACGGTGATCAGCGTGCCGTCGCCGGCGCGGTCATCGCGGGCACGGGTGCTGTTCCAGCTGCTGCTCGCCTCGGCGCGTGACTCGATCGACATCAACTCGCCGTACTTCGTGCCCGACGCGAGCGTGCGCCGCGAGCTGATCCGGGCCGTCGCGCGCGGAGTTCGCGTGCGGGTCATCACGCCGGGGGCGACCAACAATCATCCGATGGCGCGGCGCGCCAGCCGCAGGCGCTATGGCGACCTGCTGCGCGGCGGCGTCGAGATCCACGAATACCAGCGGTCGATGATCCACGCCAAGATCCTGGTCGTCGATCGCACGTGGGCGGTCGTGGGCTCGACCAATTTCGACAGCCGCTCGTTCGCGCTGAACGACGAGGTCAACATGGCGGTGATGGATCGAGCCCTCGCCGCACGCCTGCTCGAGGACTTCGATCGCGATCTCGCGTCCAGCCGACGCATCGATTACGACGAGTGGACGCGGCGGCCCGCACGCGAGCGGGCGCTCGCGTGGCTGGGAACGTTCCTCGAACGGCAGGAATGACGTAGCAGTGCAGCCCTTCACCCGTCCGGTCTGGGTTTCGTGACCTCCGCCACGGCCTGGGACGTCGTCGTCATCGGCGCCGGCGCGGCCGGCATGATGTGCGCCGCGCAGGCGGGCCAGCGGGGCCGCCGGGTGTTGCTGATCGAGCATTACGACGTCGTCGGCGAGAAGATCCGCATCTCGGGCGGCGGCCGCTGCAATTTCACCAACGTCAACGCCGGGCCGGCGAACTACCTGTCGCAGAATCCGGATTTCTGCCGTTCGGCGCTCGCACGCTACACACCCGCGCACTTCCTCCGACTGGTCGAGAGTCACGGCATTCCGTATCACGAGAAGCAGCTCGGCCAGCTGTTCTGCGACCGCTCGGCGCTCGACATCATCGCGATGCTCGTGGCGGAATGCGAACGCGGCGGCGTGCAGTGGCGGATGCCGTGCGCAGTGGGGCACATCGCGCGCGAAGGCGATCGCTACACGGTCGCCACGTCGCAGGGCAAGGTGCGCTGCCAATCGCTGGTGATCGCCACCGGTGGTCTCTCGGTGCCGAAGATCGGCGCGACGCCGTTCGGATATCGCGTCGCGGAAGCCTTCGGACTGGCCGTCGTCCCGACCCGGCCGGCGCTGGTCCCGCTGGCACTTGCGCCGGATGCACTCGCGCGCTACGGCGATCTGTCGGGGATCTCGGTCGATGCCGAGGTCGCGTTCGGCAATGCGCGGTTCAGGGAGAAGCTGTTGTTCACCCATCGTGGTCTGTCGGGCCCGGCAATTCTCCAGATCTCGTCCTATTGGGACGGCAGGTCACCGATTTCGATCGACCTCCTGCCCGGACTCGATGCAACCGCCTGGCTGCGCACGCATGCCCGACCCGCGACGCGACTCGACACCGTGCTCGCCGAGCGCCTGCCGAAGCGCCTGGCCCATCATTGGTGCTTTGCCCGTCACGTTGCGGTGCCGATGGGAACGCTGTCCGACGAACGACTGCGCGACATCGGGGCGCAGTTGCATCGCTGGGAAGTGCGGCCTTCGGGGACGCTCGGCTACAACAAGGCCGAGGTCACGCTGGGCGGGGTCGACACGCGCGGCCTGTCGTCGAAGACGATGGCCGCGACCCGCGTTCCCGGCCTCCATTTCATCGGCGAGGTGGTGGACGTGACCGGATGGCTGGGGGGCTACAACTTCCAGTGGGCGTGGGCCTCGGGGCACGCCGCAGGACAGGCGGTGTAGCGGCCATCGACCTCGCCCGCGACGGCGCATCCTGCCCGGGTCCGGATCACGGCGTGTCGCTCGCGGCGCCCGATGTGGTACCGAAGAAGCGATCGCGGCCTGCCGTCTTGGCGCGGTAGAGGGCCGTATCCGCCTGCTGGATCCAGTCCTCGACGTCGGCCATGTCGGCAGTCGCTTCGGCCGCCCCGAGGCTGACCGTGCAGCTCGCGCCGGGGGCAGCTTCCACGCTCAGCGAATCGAGGCGCTCACGAATGCGCGCAGCCACGGCCTCGACGGCCTGCAGACGAAGCTCCGGGAGGACCAGCAGGAACTCGTCGCCGCCATAGCGGGCGACGACATCGGTGCCGCGGCAGGCTTCGCGCAGGACCCGGGCGATCGCACGAAGCACGGCATCTCCCGCCGGGTGGCCGTGGCGATCGTTGATGTTCTTGAAGTGATCGATGTCGAGGACGACCAGCACCGCCGGCCGTCCGCTGCGGCGAAAGCGCTCGAGTTCCACTTCGGCGAGAGCGAAGCCGTGACGGCGGTTGGCCAGACCCGTCAGCGCATCGGTGCGGCCCAGCGTGTCGAGGCGCCGGTTCGCCTGCGCGAGTTCGGCGGCCAGCATGTAGGTGACGCTGCTGATCGCGATCGGAAAGACGACCAGCAGCGGAATGCTGCCGACGACGACCGACAGCGGTGTCGCCAGGTCCACCGGAAAGCCGAGAAGGGCCGAGGTCAGTGCGCAGGCCGCCACGAGCACCGCCGACGCTGGCAGGAGCAGCGCAGTGCCTCCCGCGAGGATCTTGTCGACCGACAGCATCGTCGCGAGCAGAACGCTGGCGAGGGGATTGAAGCGCATCACTGCAATCCAGACGCCGCCCAGCGCGGAATCGACCAGCTGGTTCCTGAATTCGGCGCCCCGCGGGCGCACACTTCGTTTCGAGATCAGCCAGGCCGCGTGTGGCCAGACGAGAGCGTCCGCGATGAGAAGCCCCCACCAGCCGATCGGCTGCCGGTGCAGCCGCAGCACCGAGGCGACGCAGACGAAGCCGACGGCCAGACCCAGCGTGCGCATCCGGTGAGCCGTTGCGACGAACGCCAGCGCGCGCGCGCGGTCCGCACGGGTGGCGCCCGACGGCGGCACGCCGGCGGCGTTCGCGGCAGGGACGCCAGCCATCCGATGGGCCGGGGCCGCAGATCCGGCGTCCCCCGCAGCCGCCGGCGATCCAGTCGATCCACCGGCGCGCTCGTGGATCACATGTGACGGCCGACGGCATGGATCGGCCCGTTCGACAAGGGAAAGTTCCAGCATTCCCCTGCTTCGGCAATTAGCTTGCCAGCGCCAGCGTCACAAGACGATCACGCCCGCGGTCAGCTTCCTGAAGGCGCCGGCCTGTCGCTGCAGGATTAGCGGTCGCGCCAGGGCGAGGAATTCGAGGCGCCGTAAGGACGGCGCCCTGCGGACTGGCTGCCCGCGCCGCTGCGGCGGTGCGCCCCTGTCTTGGCAAACGCGGGGCGGCGTGCCTCGTCGCGGCCGGCACTGCGCGCACGGGGTTCGAGCCCCGGGATGACCTGGGCCGGAATCGGCTGGCCCGCCGCGCGTTCGATCATCCGCAGCGCGCCCCGCTCGCTGTGATTCGCGAACGAGACGGCGGTGCCGGTGGCGCCAGCGCGTCCGGTGCGGCCGATGCGGTGGACGTAATCGTCGGCCTGGCGCGGCAGGTCGAAATTGATGACGTGGGTGATGCTGGCGACGTCGATGCCGCGCGCGGCGACGTCGGTGGCCACCAGCGTGCGCACGCCTCCGCGCCGCAGCTTCGCCAGCGTGGAATTGCGCTCGCGCTGGCTCATGCCGCCGTGCAGTGCCGCGACGGCGTGTCCCGCGTCCTGCAATCGCAGGGCGAGCGTCTCGGCGTCGCGCTGCGTGGCGATGAACACGATGCTCTGCTTCAGGGAAACGTCGGCAAGCACGTGGTCGAGCAGGCGGTGCTTGTGGGCGCGATCGTCGGCGAAGTGCACGCGCTGGTCGATGGCCAGCGCGCCGGCGTCGGCGGCTCCGACGTCGATGCGCACGGCGTCACGGGTCAGCCTGCCGGCGAGGCGCGCGATCGCACCGTCGATCGTCGCCGAGAACAGCACGGTCTGCCTCGATGCGGGTGTCAGCGCGCAGATGCGCTCGACGTCCTCGCAGAATCCCATGTCGAGCATGCGGTCGGCTTCGTCGAGGACGAGCATCTCGAGTGCCGAGAGGTCGACGCGACCGCGCTCGACGTGATCGAGCAGGCGGCCCGGTGTCGCGACCAGGATGTCCACGCCGTGCTGCAGTTCGCGGATCTGCTGCGGATAAGGCGCACCGCCATACAGGCATACGACGCGCACGCGCAGGTGCTGCGCGTAGCGCACCGCCTGTTGGGCGACCTGCTGCGCGAGCTCGCGGGTGGGGGCGAGCACCAGCACCCGCGGCATCCCGGCGCTTCGACGCTTGGGCGAAGTCGCGACGGGCGCCGAAGCCAGGCGATGGAGCGCGGGCAGCATGAAAGCCGCGGTCTTGCCGGTGCCTGTCTGCGCGGATCCGATCACGTCCCTGCCGTCGATGAGCTGAGGTATCGTCTGCGCCTGGATCGGCGTCGGCTCGGCATGGCCGCATTCGTCGAGGGCCCGCAGGAGGGCGGGGGCGATATTGAGTTGTTCGAAACGCATGTCGATTTCCCGTCGGGACGAACGTGCCTGCGCGAGCGCGGCTCGCGAACAGGCACGAATGGGCGTCATCGCAGCGGCCGTGTCCCGGACGGTCTGCGCCCTGAAAATCCGGAGGGGAACCGGGCGCAGGCGACTGCGGACGGGCAACCGGGTCAGAAGTACTGCATAGCCATCGTCGCTGACCGGCAGCCCCCGCGGAGGCATCGCCATGGAAACCCCGCCATCGAGGCCGTCGGGCCGCAACGCCGGAGCGCGGGCGAACAGGATTCGCCCGGGAAGATCAGTTGCCGATGAACCGGTTGCCTTGGAACTGCGCGCTGCGGCGGGCAACCTTCGATGAGATCCTGGACCTGCAGAGCGCCGCAACCCGCAATGATACCACGATCGTCACCGTCGTTCTGACGCGGCAACGAGCCGGTGGGATTCAGTCGGCGGGGGCGCCGCTCGTCTGGGGGCTCGCGCAATGGCACTCCAGCGCCAGCACGCGCGCGGGAGGCAGGTTGGCCCACACGATGTCGCTCGCGCGCTCCATGAATCCTGGCAGCGACGCGAGGCCGCGCGCGCGAAGGTCGTAGGTGTACTGGATCACCGTGCCGCCGACCGGCAGCAGCGACCACCACTGCGCGACGATGGCGGCGGCCACATTCGGGGGCAGCGAGCGCAGTGGCAGGCTGGACACGATCGCATCGATCGGGTGGCCGGGCGGCAGCAGCTCGGCGAGGCGGGCCGCATCGCCCTGCAGCACCCGGACGCCGGGAAAGTGCGAGCGCAGGTAGCGGACGAATCGAGCCGACCGCTCGACGACGACCAGGCGCCGGGGGGCGATGCCGTCGCGCAGCAGCGCCCGCGTCACCGCGCCGGTGCCGGCGCCCAACTCGACCACCAGCCCATCGCGATGGCGGGGGACGCGGGCGGCCATGCGCGTTGCCAGCCGGCTGGAGCTGGGCCAGATGGCGCCGATCGCCGCCGGCTGGTTGATCAGCTCGCGGGCGAACAGCCACGACTCGGAAACGCGCAATGCGCGGGCAAACCCGCGCGCCGGCGGGCGATAGGCGTTCACGGGCATCGATGGACCTCTCTTTGCCCGATCGTACAACGAAACAGTGGGGCGGCCAAAGGTTCGCTTGCGGCTCGGCCCACACCGCCTGCCCGCGCCATGTCATCATGGTCGAGCGAGTCCTCCAGGCCGCCGCCGAGGTTCGTTTGACGATACGTTCATGTGTGAACTGTTTGCGATGTCGAGCCGCATCCCGACCGAGGTCAGGTTCTCGTTCGAGGCTTTCTCGCGCCGAGGGGGGCTGGCCGGGCGGAACAAGGAAGGATGGGGCGTCGCGTACTACCAGGACAACGACGTCCGGCTCTTGAAGGAGCCGGTGCCCGCGGCCGACAGCGCCTGCGTGCGCTTTCTCCAGGAGCACCCGTTCGCGTCGTCGACCGTGGTCAGCCATATCCGCAGGGCGACGCAGGGGCTGCCTTCGATGAGCAACACCCAGCCGTTCGCGCGCGAGCTCGGCGGGCGCATGCACGTCTTCGCCCACAACGGCGACCTCGACCCTGCAGCGCTCCGGTCGCGCCTGCGGCTCGGCAACTGGCGGCCGGTCGGAGACACCGATTCCGAATTCGCGTTCTGCGCGCTGCTCGAGCTGCTGGCGCCCCTTTGGCGGGAACCGGACGAGCCGTCGCTCGAGGCGCGGCGCGATGTCGTGCTGCAGTTCGCCGGCGTCGTGCGGGGCCTGGGTCCCGCCAATTTCATCTACGCCGACGGCGACGCGCTGTTCGTCCACGGCCACCGGCGTTTGCACGGCGATGGGCTCGCCCCGCATCCGCCGGGACTGCACCTGCTGTCCCGGCATTGCGCGGGTGACCCCGGTGCATGGCATGCGGAGGGCGTCAGCGTCGCGGCCCGCCCGCACCAGGACGTGCTGCTCGCGGCAAGCGTGCCGCTGACCGACGAGCCCGGGTGGCGCGCGCTCGACGAGGGCGAACTCGTCGTCGCGCGCAGCGGCAGGATCGTTGCGGATCCCATCACCGCGCCGCCGTCCCCCTGACGACGACGCTCCAACCCTCCGGAGGCAATCGATGAGCGAGCCGGTCAAACTCGAGCAGCAGCAGGACTATCACTTCAGGATCCGCTTTGGCGATTCGATTCCGGCGCTCGACGCCGACGAATCTTCGCCGCTGGGCAAGGGCGCGGGTCCGACCCCTGTCCAGCTCCTCGCGGCCGCGGTCGGCAACTGCCTTTCGGACAGCCTGCTGTTCGCGCTTCGCAAGTTCAAGCAGGCGCCCGAGCCGATCCACACGGTCGTCGAGGCGAGCGTCGGGCGCAATGCGCAGAACCGGCTGCGCGTGCAGCGCATCGCCGTGCGCGTGACCTTGGGCGTCCCCGCATCCACCCTCGAGCACCTCGATCGCGCGCTCGGGCAGTTCGAGGAGTTCTGCACGGTCGCGCAGAGCGTGCGACAGGGGATCGACGTCGACGTCGAGGTCTACGACAGCACGGGCGCGCGCCTCAAGTGACGCCGTCGCGCCGTCACCGGATCGCCGC
>DATGDG010000280.1:0-1638 GCA_035311025.1 Casimicrobiaceae bacterium | reverse complement strand
CGCGGGCGCGTCGTTGATGCCGTCGCCGGCCATCGCCACCCGCCGCCCCTCGGATTGCAGGCGCGCGACCAGATTGGCCTTGTCCTGGGGGCGCACCTCGCCGTACACCTCGTCGATGCCGAGCCGTCGCGCCACCGCCTCTGCGGTGGTTCGACCGTCACCGGTGGCCATGACGACGCGTATGCCGGCCCGGTGCAGCGCGTCGATGGCGCCGGGTGTCGACGGCTTGACGGGGTCGGTCACCGCGACCAGTCCTGCGAGACGGCCGTCGATTGAGAGGTACATCACGCTCGCCCCTTCTGCCCGCAACCGCTCGGCATCCGTCGCGACCGGTGCCGGGTCGCCACCGACTTCACGCAGGAGCGCGGCATTGCCGAGCGAGATTGCCTTGCCCTCGACGGTGCCCCGTACGCCGATACCGGTGGCGGACTCGAACGACTCCGGCTTGGCGAACTTCAGGCCCCGTCCTCGCGCGGCTTCGACGATGGCATTCGCAAGCGGATGCTCGCTGCCCTGGTCGATGCTCGCGGCGATCCGCAACACCTCTTCCTCGCCGAACGGCGGCACCGCAACGACACGATCGAACACGGGCCGCCCCAGCGTTAGGGTGCCGGTCTTGTCGACTATCAGCGTGTCGATCTTGCGCAGCGTCTCGAGCGCCTCCGCGTCTCTGAACAGCACCCCGCTCGTCGCCCCACGACCGCTCGCCACCATGACCGACATCGGCGTCGCGAGTCCGAGTGCGCAGGGGCAGGCGATGATCAATACCGATACGGCACTCAACACTGCGTAGGCGCCTCGTGGCTCGGGCCCGATCGTCCACCAGACGATAGCCGTCACCACGGCGACGCTCACCACCGCGAGCACGAAATAGTGCGCGACGTAGTCGGCGAGGCGTTGCATCGGTGCGCGGCTGCGTTGCGCCTGTGCCACCATCTGCACGATCTGCGCAAGTACCGTCTCCGTGCCGATCTTTTCCGCCCGCATCACCAAGCTGCCCGTACCGTTGATCGTGGCCCCGATGACGCGCTCGCCCGCGACCTTTTCAACCGGGATCGGTTCGCCGGTCAGCATCGATTCGTCGACGCTCGATCGCCCCTCGGTCACAATGCCATCGACCGGCACCTTTTCGCCTGGACGAACGCGCAGGATGTCGCCGATGTGCACATCGGTCAGGGGAACGTCGTCCTCGCTGCCGTCCGGACCGATGCGGCGCGCGGTCTTTGCCTGCAGGCCGAGCAGCGCGCGAATGGCGGTCGACGTCTGTGACCGAGCCCGCAATTCCAGGACTTGGCCGAGCAGGGTCAGCGAGACGATCACCGACGCAGCCTCGAAATACACGGCAACGCGCCCGCCCTCCCGGAATGCCTCCGGAAACAGGCCGGGAGCAACCGTCCCGAGAACGCTGTAGCCATACGCCGCTGCAACGCCGGTCCCGATCAGCGTCCACATGTTGGGATTGTGGTTGCGAAGGGAGCTTGCCCACCGGACGAAGAATGGCCAGGCTGCCCAAAGGACGACCGGCGTCGACAACGCGAGCTCGAGCCACGACATCGCCTGCGGCGCCAGCGGGACGAACCGATGCCCGCCCATCGCGAGCACCACCCCAATGATGCTCAACGGCAGCGTCCACCAGAA
>DATGDG010000279.1:0-3591 GCA_035311025.1 Casimicrobiaceae bacterium | reverse complement strand
ATGTATCTCGTCTATGAACAGCACGTCGTGCGGCTCGAGGTTGGTCAGCAAGGCCGCCAGGTCGCCTGCGCGTTCCAGCACCGGGCCGGAGGTATGGCGCAGGTTGACGCCCATCTCGCGCGCGATGATGTGCGCCAGCGTGGTCTTGCCCAGCCCGGGCGGGCCGAACAGCAGCACGTGGTCGAGCGCCTCGCTGCGGCGCCTCGCGGCCTCGATGAAGATCGACAGCTGGTCGCGGATCTTCTCCTGGCCGACGTAGTCGGCGAGCCGGCGCGGACGCAGCGCGCGCTCGAGCGCATCCTCCTGGGTGCCGGTGCTCCCGCTTTCGACGATGCGCGTCAGCGCGTCGCTTTCGATCGCCATCGAGGCTTCATCCCTTCGCCAGCAGCTTCAGCGCCTGCTTGATGCCGTCGGCCACCGCGACGCCCTCGGGGAGCTGCCTGACGGCGGTCACCGCCTCGCGCTCGCTGTAGCCGAGCGAGAGCAGCGCGTTCATGATATCCGAGGTGTTCGGCGCCGCGCGGCCGATCCCCGCCACCTGGGTCAGGTCCGCGCCGAGCTTGTCCTTCAGTTCGAGCAGCAGGCGCTCGGCAGTCTTCTTGCCGATTCCCGGGACCCGCGTGAGCCTCCCGGTCTCCTGCAGCGTCACCGCCTGCGCGAGTTCCGGGACTGAGAGCCCCGACAGCAGCGACAGCGCGATCTTGGCTCCGATGCCATTCACCTTGATCAGCTGCCGGAATGCGCGCCGCTCGTTCTCGGTGCCGAAGCCGTAGAGCAGGTGGGCGTCCTCGCGGACGACGAGGTGCGTGAACAGCGTGATCCGCTCGCCGTTCCCCGGCAGGTTGTAGTAGGTGCTCATCGGGACGTCGACCTCGTAGGCGACGCCCTGCACGTCGAGCAGCAGTTGCGGCGGATTCTTTTCGAGGAGGATGCCGGAGAGGCGGCCGATCATGGAGCGGATTTTACAGGGGTATCAGCGTGACGGCCCGATCAGCATGCGCCCGCCGCGGACGCGGTACCCGCGTCTGGCGAGACCGCCGATCCCGGTCGATGCGTGCGCATGGCAGATCGCAGTCGCCAGCGCATCGGCGGCGTCGGCGGCCGGGGTGCCGGGCAGCAGCAGCAGGCGCTTGACCATCGCCTGCACCTGCGTCTTCTGTGCGCGCCCCGCGCCGACGACCGCCTGCTTCACCTGGCCGGCCGTGTACTCGGTCACCGGAAGTCCGGCGAGCACCGCGGCGGCGATCGCCGCGCCGCGCGCCTGACCCAGCAGCAGCGTCGAATTGGGATTCACGTTGACGAACACCTTCTCGACCGCGACTTCGCTCGGCCGCTCCTCGGCGATCACGTGGGCGAGATCGCGTGCGATGACGCCCAGGCGCGTCGGCAGGCTCGTTCCGGTCGCGCGGATGCAGCCGCTGGTCACGTAGACGAGCTTGCCGGCGGTCGCGTCGAGGATCCCGAACCCCGTCACGCGCAGGCCCGGGTCGATTCCCAGGATGCGGCGCGTGGCAGGCTTGGCCGCGCCGCCGGCCGGTTGCGTGGCCGGTACCCGCTGCATGCCGGTCGGCGTCACGCCGCGCAGCCGGGGATCACGGGTGCCGGTTCATGGCCGATCGACGATCACCGCCGACGTATAGACTTCCTGCACGTCGTCGACCGCTTCTAGGGCGTCGAGGAGCTTTTGCATCCGCTGCCCGTCCTCGCCGGAGAGCTCGATCTCGTTTTGCGGCTGCATCACGACCTCGGCCAGCTCGGGCTTCAGTCCAGCCCGGGTCAGCGCCTCCTTGACCGCGATGAAGTCGTAGGGGCCGGTCGTCACCTCGATGCTGCCGTCGTCCTTGGTCTGCACGTCGTCGGCGCCGGCATCGATGGCGGCTTCCATCACCTTGTCCTCGTCGGTCCCCGGCGCGAACACGATCTGTCCGCAATGCTTGAACAGGAACGCGACCGAGCCGTCGGTGCCGAGGTTGCCGCCGTACTTGGAGAACGCATGGCGCACGTCGGCCACGGTGCGGGTGCGGTTGTCGGTCATGCAGTCGACGATGACCGCCGCCCCGCCGATGCCGTAGCCCTCGTAGCGGATCTCCTCGTAACTGGCGCCCTCGAGACCTCCCGCGCCACGCTTGATCGCGCGCTCGATCGTGTCCTTCGGCATGTTCTGGTCCATCGCCTTGTCCATGGCGAGGCGGAGCCGGGGGTTCGCCGAGGCGTCGCCTCCGCCCAGTCGGGCAGCGACGGTGATCTCCTTGATGAGGCGAGTGAAGATCTTGCCGCGCTTGGCGTCGGTCGCAGCTTTCTTGTGCTTGATGTTCGCCCACTTGCTGTGACCTGCCATGGCTTGCCGTCCGTCCGTTCGGTACCCGGATTATAGGTGGTCGGCCGCGGCGCCGCGGCGCTCCGGGCGATGCGCATCAGGCGCGCCGCGTCGGCGGAAGTTCGCCGCGCGCTTCGCCCCATCGCGGCATCAGCGAGTTCCGGATCCCAACGTGGTCGAGGATGCGCGCAACGACGAAGTCGACGAGGTCGCCGATCGACTGCGGGCGCATGTAGAAGCCCGGGGCGGGTGGCAGTATCACCGCGCCCGCGCGCGCGAGCTTCAGCATGTTCTCGAGGTGGATCGCCGAGAGCGGGGTCTCGCGCGGAACCAGCACCAGCGGCCGCCGTTCCTTCAGCATGACGTCGCCGGCGCGCTCGATCAGGTTGTCGGCGAGACCGTTCGCGATCGCCCCGAGCGTTCCCATCGTGCAGGGGCAGACGACCATCGCGTCGCCGGGATTGGAGCCCGACGCCATCGGCGCCATCCAGTCGTCGCGGGCGTAGACGACGAGCTGGCCTTCGCGGGCGCCGTAGCGCTCGCCCAGGCTGCGCGCGGCTTCCCTCGGCTGCGTCGGCAGGGTGAGGTCGCATTCCTGTCGCGCCACCATCTGTGCCGCCGACGAATAGACGAGATTCACGCGCACCTGCTCGGCGAGCAGGCATTCGAGCAGGCGCAATCCGAACGGCAGCCCGGACGCGCCCGTGTAGGCGAGGGTGATCGTGCGCGATGCGCCCATCGTCAGGCTCCGTCGAGGTCGCGGTGGCGGACCAGCACCGGGTAGCGCGGCGAAAACGCGCGCGCCAGGCGCTCGGCGAGGTACACCGAGCGATGCTTGCCGCCGGTGCAGCCGATCGCGACGGTCAGGTAGTTCCGGTTGTCGCGAGCGTAATCGGGCAGCCAGCTCGCGATGAAGTGATAGATGTCGCCGTACATGCGCTCGACCTCGGGGATCGTCTCGAGGAAACGGACGACCGGCTCGTCCTTGCCCGAAAGCGGCGACAACGCCGGCTCGTAGTGGGGATTCGGCAGGCAGCGCACGTCGAACACCAGGTCGGCGTCGAGCGGCACGCCGTGCTTGAAGCCGAAGGACCCGACCTGCAGCGTCAGCTTCGACGGGTCGACCGAGACGAAGTCCTTGATCCACGCCCGTAGGCCCGCCGCCGGCAGCTCGCTGGTGTCGAAGGTGATGCCGAGCCTGCGCACGTCGGAGAGCAGGTCGCGCTCGTATTCGATCGCCTCGGTCAGCGTGCGGTCGCCGCTCGAGAACGGAT
>DATGDG010000278.1:0-3561 GCA_035311025.1 Casimicrobiaceae bacterium | reverse complement strand
GCGCGTATGCTCCGGAGTCGTGAATCGCAGGCGCGCCCTCGCGCCGTTTGTGCGACGCAGCATTATACCCGATCCCGCCGCTTCGACGCCAGCGGCGGGGATTGGGGGCGATTCAAGGCTATAATGCGGCTTCGCGCCACTGGCGCCCGATCAACGGCGGGTCGCCCCGCATTGCATGGTCGTGAACCTGGTCAGGTCCGGAAGGAAGCAGCCACAGCGATTCTCTGCAAGTGCCGGGGGAACGGCTCGCCACCCCTTTTGACGCTCCGGTCCAACCTGAGCTTGCAGCCGATGAGTTATCAGGTTCTGGCGCGCAAATGGCGCCCCCGGACGTTCGGCGAACTCGTCGGACAGGAACACGTCGTCACTGCGCTGACCAACGCGCTGACCCGGGGACGCCTGCACCACGCATACCTGCTGACCGGCACGCGCGGCGTCGGCAAGACGACGATCGCGCGCATCCTCGCCAAGAGCCTCAACTGCGAAACCGGCGTCACGGCGACGCCCTGCGGCGTCTGCGGCACCTGCCGTGACATCGATGCCGGGCGTTTCGTCGACCTGCTCGAACTCGACGCCGCCTCCAACACCGGCGTCGACAACATGCGCGAGATCCTCGACAACGCGCGCTATGCGCCGACGGTGGGCCGCTACAAGGTCTACCTGATCGACGAAGTCCACATGCTGTCCAAAGGCGCGTTCAACTCGATGCTGAAGACCCTCGAGGAGCCGCCCGAACACGTCAAATTCGTGCTCGCCACGACCGATCCCCAGAAGATCCCGGTCACCGTCCTGTCGCGTTGCCTGCAGTTCAACCTGAAGCCGCTGCCGCGCTCGGCGATCGCCGAGCGTCTGGCGTTCATCCTGGGCGAGGAGACCATCGCCTTCGAGCAAGCCGCGCTCGCCCAGCTCGCCGCTGCGGCACAGGGGTCGCTGCGCGACGCACTGTCGCTGCTCGACCAGGCAATCGCGTACGGCAGCGGGCAGGTCCACGAAGCCGAGGTGCGGGCGATGCTCGGCGTCGTGGATCGCGGATACGTCTACCGGATCGCCGACGCCCTGCTGGCCGGCGACGGCCCGGCACTGCTCGCGCAGAGCGACGGGCTCGCGGAGAGCGGCCAGCCGTTCTCGTCGGCACTCGACGAGCTGGCGGCATTGTTCCACCGGATCGCCGTTGCCCAGGCCGTTCCCGGCGTGTCCATAGGCGACGACGCCGAGCGGGTCGCCGGCTATGCGTCGCGGATGTCGGCGGAGGAGGTCCAGCTCGCCTATCAGATCTGCGCCCAGGGTCGCGCCGACCTGGCGCTCGCGCCCGACGAGGCGACGGGCTTCTCGATGACGCTGCTGAGGCTGCTGGCGTTCGAGCCCGCGACTGCGGCGACCGCCGCGCCGGCTGCGGCGCCGTCGCGCAAGCCGCAACCCGCAGCGCCCGACGCAGTGCCGTTGCGCAAGCCCCAGTCGGCCGCCTCCGATCCGGTTCCGGCAACGGCATCCCCGGCGGACGCCGAAGCTTCGTCACCGCCCGGACCGGCGCTTTCCCGGTCCGCGACTTCGCTGCCGGAATCGCCGGCGCAATGGCCGGCGTTCGTCGCAGGCCTCAAGCTGACCGGCATGGCGGCGCAACTCGCCGCCCAGTCCGAGCTGAAATCGATACGCGGCAACGCGCTGTCGCTCGCCATCCCGACCGCGCACAAGCATCTGGCGGACAAGTCCTACTCGGACAAGCTCAAGGCTGCGCTCGAGGCCGCGACGGGGCGCAAGCTGCTGCTGGCGTTCGAGATCGGCGAGGCGGGCGAGCGATCCCTGGCGGCCCAGGAGCGCCGCGAACGCGAGCAGGCGAGGGCCCAGGGCGAAGCGATGTTCCGCAGCGAACCGTTCGTGCGCGACCTGGTCGCGCGGTTCGACGCGACGGTGAGACCCGAGACCATCGAGCGCGTGCCGCGAAGCGCGTCGAATCCGAATCCACCTTCCAGCAACCAGGAACGATCATGATGAAGAACCAGCTCGCTGGCCTGATGAAGCAGGC
Source organism: Casimicrobiaceae bacterium (assembly GCA_035311025.1). Lineage (GTDB taxonomy): Bacteria > Pseudomonadota > Gammaproteobacteria > Burkholderiales > Casimicrobiaceae > VBCG01. The sequence goes on along the minus strand of DATGDG010000278.1, from coordinate 1,538 downwards.
GCAGCAGATGCAGGAGAACATGCAGCGTGCGCAGGAGGAGCTCGGGCGCACCGAGGTCGAGGGACAGGCCGGGGCGGGACTCGTCAAGGTCGTGATGACCTGCCGCCACGACGTCAAGAAGGTGACCATCGATCCGTCGCTCTCGGGCGAGGACCGCGACATGCTCGAGGACCTGATCGCGGCGGCGTTCAACGACGCGGTGCGGCGCGCCGAAGCGATGACGCAGGAGAAGATGGGTGGCCTGACGGCGGGTCTGCCGATGCCGCCCGGTTTCAAGCTGCCGTTCTGACGGCCGGCCGCGGATCGATGAGCGCCCGCGACGCGGCAACCCGCGCGGCCGCCCCCCGCGAGGCGCTCTCGAGCCTCGACGAGCTCGCCGCGGCGCTGCGCTGCCTGCCGGGCGTCGGGCCGAAAGCTGCGCAGCGCATGGCACTGCACCTGCTGCAGCACGACCGGGACGGTGCGCAGCGCCTCGCGCGCGCGTTGACCGAGGCGACGCGCTCGGTGCTGCACTGCGAGCGCTGCAACACCTTCACGGAGGGGCGGTTGTGCGCGCTGTGCCAGTCTCCCCGGCGCGACCCGACGCAGTTGTGCGTCGTCGAGACCCCTGCCGATCTGCTGATGGTCGAGCAGACGCACTCGTATTCGGGACTCTACTTCGTGCTGATGGGGCGGCTGTCGCCACTCGACGGCATCGGCCCGAAGGAAATCCGCCTCGAGCGGCTGCTCGCGCGCGCAACCGATGGCGTCGTGCGCGAAGTGATCCTCGCGACCAATTTCACCAACGAGGGCGAGGCGACCGCGCATTACCTCGGCGAGCTGCTGGCGGCGCGCAACCTCACGGTCACCCGGCTGGCCCGCGGCGTCCCGATCGGCAGCGAACTCGAGTACGTCGACGCCGGTACGCTCGCCCAGGCGCTGCGCGAGCGGCGGCCGCTTGCTGGTTGACGCCGATTGCGATTGCATGATGCCCCACCTGTAGGTAATCTGGGCTTGCGTGGTTTCCGACCGGGAGGAAGCGACATGCTCGTAAGCGAAATCCTGCGCATCAAGGGGAACGCGCTGTTCACGACCCCGCCCGGCCGACCGGTGCTCGAGGCGGTGCAGGTGATGGCGCAGCACGACATCGGCTCGCTGGTCGTCATGGATCACGGACGCATGGCCGGCATGCTGACCTTCGCCGAGGTCCTGAAGGCGCTTGCCGACCGGGGCGGATCGCTGGGCGGTCTCGCCATCGCCGAGATCTACGAACGCGATCCGCTGACGGCGCACCCGGGCCTCGACGTGATGGAGCTGCGCCGCGTGATGCTCGAGCGCCATGCGCGTTACGTCCCCGTCATGGACGGAGCAATGCTGCAGGGCGTCGTGTCGTTCCACGACGTCGCGAAAGCGGTCTACGAAGACCAGAGCTTCGAGAACCGCATGCTGAAGAGCTACATCAAGAACTGGCCGGACGAGGAATCGGCCGCCTGATGCGGCGGTCGCGCCGCGCCCGCGCCGGATCGCGCATTCGCGGGGCGGCCGCGGCAGTCGCGCGC
>DATGDG010000277.1:0-4372 GCA_035311025.1 Casimicrobiaceae bacterium | reverse complement strand
CGCCCCGCCGGGACGCTCTTCCGAGCGCGCGATCCTGACGACGGGGACCGGGGCCTCCGGCGAGATGCGCTCGACGTCGCCGAACCAGTAGCGGTCGAGCATGACGTCGCCGACGACCAGCACGCGCGCCTGCGCGACGCGCTCGCGCCAGGTGGAGAATGCCGCGCCGCTGGACGACCCTGCGGCGCTCATCGCCTTCCGATCGCGCGGTACTCGAAGCCTGCGGCGCGCACGACTTCGGGTTCGTAGAGATTCCGGCCATCGAAGATCACCGGTTGCCTCAGGTGCCTGCGCAGCGTGTCGAAATCGGGGCTGCGGAATTCCTTCCACTCGGTCACCACGACCAGCGCATCCGCACCTTCGCACGCGGCGAGCGGACTGGCCGCGAACGAGACGCCCGTGGCATCGCCGAGCACACGCCGCGCCTCGTCCATCGCGACGGGGTCGTAAGCGCAGATCGAGGCGCCGCGCCGAACGAGGGCTTCGATGATCGCCCGCGACGGCGCCTCGCGCATGTCGTCGGTGTTCGGCTTGAACGCGAGACCCCACAGCGCGATGCGCCGGCCGGTGAGATCGGCGCCGAACCGGTCGACGATCTTGTCGACCAGCACCTGTTTCTGGGTCTCGTTGACCGCTTCGACCGCCTCGAGGATCCTGAGCGGCAATCCGTGACGGTGAGCCGTGAACTGCAGCGCCTTCACGTCCTTGGGAAAGCAGCTTCCGCCGTAGCCGGCGCCCGGATAGAGGAAGTGATAGCCGATCCGCGGGTCGGAACCGATGCCCTGGCGCACCGATTCGATGTCCGCCCCCAGCCGATCGGCGAGGTTCGCAAGCTCGTTCATGAACGAGATCCGCGTCGCGAGCATCGCGTTGGCGGCGTACTTGGTAAGCTCGGCGGAGCGCAGGTCCATCACCAGCAGGCGCTCGCGATTGCGCTGGAACGGCGCATAGATGCTGCGCAGGATCGCGATCGCGCGCTCGTTGTCGGCACCGATGACGATCCGGTCCGGCTTCATGAAGTCCTCGACCGCGGCGCCCTCCTTCAGGAATTCGGGGTTCGACGCGACCGCGTAGGGAATGTCGACGCCGCGCGCCGAGAGCTCCTCGGCGATCGCCTCGCGCACCCGCTCGGCCGTGCCGACCGGCACCGTCGACTTGTCGACCACCAGCGTCCATTGGGTCATCCGGCGCCCGATGTTGCGCGCCGCCTGCAGCACGTACTGCATGTCGGCGCTGCCGTCCTCGTCCGGAGGCGTTCCCACGGCGATGAACTGGACGTTGCCGTGACCCACCGCCGCATCGACGTCGGTGGTGAAGTGGAGCCGGCCCGCCGCCGTGTTGCGGTGGATCATCGATTCGAGCCCCGGCTCGTGGATCGGCACGCCGCCGCCTTTCAGCAGCTCGATCTTGCGGGCGTCGACGTCGAGGCACAGCACGTCGTTGCCGACCTCGGCGAGGCAGGTCCCGGTGACGAGCCCGACGTAGCCTGTGCCGATCATGGTGATTTTCATGCGGAGATTCCCAGCGAGCGATTGATCGCGGCGAGCGCCGCCAACGGATCGGCGGCGGCGGTGATCGGGCGGCCGATGACGAGATGCGATGCGCCGCGGGCCAGCGCCTGCTCGGGCGTGACGATGCGCGCCTGGTCGTCTTTCGCGCTTCCCGCAGCGCGGATGCCCGGCGTCACGAGCTTGAATTCGGGGCCCAGCGCGCTGCGCAGCGATGGCGCCTCGACCGCCGAGCAGACGACGCCGTCGAGCCCGCAGTCGCGCGTCAGCGTGGCGAGCCGCAGCACCTGCGACCCGGGATCGGCCGCGACGCCGGTTTCCGCGAGCGCGGCCTGGTCGAGGCTCGTCAGGACCGTCACGGCGACGAGCAGCGGCCGCGGACTTCCCCGCTGCGCTGCGGTGGCGTCGACCGCATCGCGCGCCGCCGTCAGCATCGCGCGCCCGCCTGCTGCATGGACGTTGAGCATCCAGACGCCCAGCCGCGTGGCGGCGGCACAGGCCTGCGCGACGGTGTTCGGGATGTCGTGGAACTTGAGGTCGAGGAACACCTTGAATCCGCGCTCGACCAGCCAGCGCACCGGCTCGGGGCCGGCGATGACGAAGAGCTCCTTGCCGACCTTGAGCGCGCACTGCTGCGGATCGAGGCGATCGGCGAGCGCCAGCGCGTGCATCGGATCGGCGAAATCGAGCGCGACGATGACGCGCGGTGCGGTGGCGCTGGCAGGAGCTGGGATCGTGCTCATTGGTGGCAGTCAGGCGTGGCCGTCGGGCAACCCGGTGCCGGGCTCAGGCATAGCCGTCCGGCATTTCGGTGCGCTTCGGCGAATAGGTTTCCCATTTCTGGCAGCCGGGACAGCGCCAATAATATTGCTTGGCGCGGAATCCGCAGTGGTCGCAGCGATAGAACCCCAGGCGCTTGATGTGCTGGCCGACCAGCCCCTTCACCAGCTCGAGGTCGTGCCGGCGGTCGGCAGGGGCCGCGAGCAGCTGCGCCTCGAGCAGGCGGTCGAGGCCGATCAGCGTCGGATTGCGCGCGAGCTCGTCCTTGATCAGCGTCGCCGCCTCGGCCGGGCCCTCGTGCTCGAGCACCAGCACGAACAGCGCGTTCAGGATGTCCAGCGACGGATACTGCTGCTGGTAGCTCTTCAGCAGCCGGATCCCGGCCGGCAGGTCGCCGAGCTTGCGGTACGTCTCGGCGAAGCGATCCGCCGCGAGCGCGAGGAACGAGGGATCCTGCGATTCGATCCGCTGCCAGGCCTCGACTGCGCCGCGCCCGTTCCCTTCCTGGGACTCGAGGTCGCCGCGGATCAGGTTCGCGCGCGTGCAGCCGCGGTGCAGCGCCAGCGCGCGTTCGAGCTCGGAGAGCACCGTCGCGCGGTCGGACTTGACCAACGCCGCCTGGGCGAGCTCGCAGTGGTACTGCGCGATCTCCTTGTGATACGGCTGCTTGGCGAGCGCTTCCATCCGCTGTGTCGCGGAGATCGCCTTCGGCCAGTCCTTCTCGGTCTCGTAGATCGAGATCAGGTGCGACAGCGCCGAATGCTCGAACGGGGTGCCGTCGAGCTTGCGGAACAGGTCCTCGGCGCGATCGAGCAGTCCCGCGCGATGGAAATCCTGCGCGAGCTCGTAGGTCGCCATCGTGCGCTTGTCGGCGGGCAGCGTCGGGCGGTCGAGCAGGTTCTGGTGCATGCGGATCGCACGGTCGGTCTCGCCCTGGCGGCGGAACAGCGACCCCAGCGCGAAATGCAGGTCGATCGTCTGGGGATCGACCTTGACGACCTCGATGAACGATTCGATCGCCTTGTCGGGCTGCTCGTTCAGCAGGAAATTGAGGCCCTTGAAATACGACAGTGGCAGCGCCCGCGATTCGTGCAGCAGGTGCTTGATGTCGATGCGCGCCGCGACCCAGCCCAGCGCGAAGAACAGCGCTGGAATCGGCAGCAGCCACCACAGCTCGAAATCCATTGGCAGGAGATCCCGGAATCGCGCGCCGGTCGGCTCAAAGGCCGTCGGTCGGCGGCTCGAAGCCGGGCCCGGAGGCCGGCGCCGTTCCGGGCACCGCGCCGTGCGGCGAAGGCGTCGGCGGATGCGCGCGATGCTCGCGGCGCATGCGGTTCATCTGGCGCTTGAGGCGCGCGACCTTGAACGCCGCCGACAGCAGCCCGAGTGCCACCCCCGCGGTGAATGCGATCAGGATCACGAACACCAGCGGGGCCTGCCACTGCCAGTCCAGGGCGGTCAGCACGGTCACGGTCACCGGCTGGGCATTCTGCAGCGAAATGAACAGCAGCGCGACGAAGATGACCGCGGCGAAGGTCCAGCGCAGCACGCTCATGGGCGTCGTCCGAAAAAAAAGGCGGCCCGCGCTGTCACGCCGGCCGCCCGATCGAGAGTCATCGCCAGGGTCAATCCTGCGCTGCGTCGAAATCGACGCGCTCGCGCAATTCCTTCCCGGCCTTGAAATGCGGCACGTACTTCTCCGGCACCTGCACCTTCTCGCCGGACTTCGGGTTGCGGCCGGTACGCGGAGGCCGGTGATTCAGGCCGAAGCTGCCGAACCCGCGGATCTCGATGCGTTCGCCCTTCGCGAGGCTCTCGGCCATCGCGTCGAGCACCATCTTGACCGCAAGCTCGGCATCCTTGGCGACCAGTTGCGGGAACTGCGCGGCCAGGCGGTCGATCAGCTCCGATTTGGTCATCGTGCGGCCCGTTCTACTCGTTGGTCTTGGTGTCCATCTTCGCGCGGAGCAACGCACCGAGATTGGTCGTCCCGGTAACGACGCCCGCATTGTCCGCCTTCACCGACTGGATCGCCTCGGTCTCCTCGGCGTGGTCCTTCGCCTTGATCGAGAGGTTGATCGAGC
>DATGDG010000276.1:0-7986 GCA_035311025.1 Casimicrobiaceae bacterium | reverse complement strand
ATCGTGAGCGACGGCGACCTGATGGAAGGCATCGCTTCCGAGGCAGCGTCGCTGGCGGGTCATCTGAAGCTCGGCAAGCTGATCTATCTGTACGACGACAATCGCGTCACCCTTTCCGCCGGCACCGACATCACCTTCACCGAGGACCGCGCACGACGCTTCGAGTCCTACGGCTGGCACACCCAATCGGTCGGCGACGGCAATGACCTCGCCGCGATCGACCGGGCACTGCACGCTGCCCGCGCGGAGACCCGGCGCCCGTCACTGATTCTGGTGCGCACCCATCTCGGTTACGGCTCGCCGAACAAGCAGGACTCGTTCGAAGCGCACGGTTCACCCCTGGGCGAAGAGGAAGTGCGTTCGACCAAACGCAACCTGGGCTGGCCGGCGGAGCCGGCGTTCTTCATCCCCGACCAGGCACTTGCACACTTTCGCCAGGCCGTCGCGCGAGGCGCGCAAGCAGAAGCTGCGTGGAACGCTCGATTCTCCGCGTACGCGCAAGCGTTTCCCGATCTCGCGCGGGAGTTCGAGCAGATGCTTGGCGGCGGATTACCGGCGAACTGGGATGCGGACATTCCCGTCTTTCCTCCGGACGCCAAAGGCATGGCCACACGGGTGGCGTCGGGCAAGGTGATGAACGCCGTCGCTCCGCGTGTGCCGGCGCTGATGGGAGGCTCGGCGGATCTGGATCCATCGACCCACACCGCGCTTGCCGGCCTGGGGGACTTCGAGCCCCCTGGCGCGAGTGCCCGCGACCGACAAGGCTCGGAGGGCGGCGGCTGGAGCTTTACCGGCCGCAATGTGCACTTCGGCGTGCGCGAGCACGCGATGGGCGCGATTCTGAATGGCCTGGCCGCACATGGCGGAGTGGTGCCGTTCGGTTCGACGTTCCTGGTCTTCTCTGACTACATGCGACCGGCGATCCGCCTCGCTTCGCTGATGGGCCTGCGCGTCATCCATGTGTTCACGCACGACAGCATTGCACTGGGCGAGGATGGTTCCACGCATCAGCCGGTCGAACAGCTTGCCGGACTGCGTTCGGTTCCGCAGCTCGTCGTCATCCGGCCTTGCGATGCCAACGAGACTGCGGTCGCCTGGCGTGTCGCGCTGGAAACGCGAGACCGACCGGTGGCGCTGATATTGACGAGGCAGAACGTGCCGACGCTCGACCGTACCCGCTTCGCCGCAGCGGACGGGCTGCGGCGCGGCGCGTACGTGCTGGCCGATGCGCCGAGCGGCAAGCCCGACCTGATCCTGATCGCGACGGGATCGGAAGTCGGCCTGGTCATCGGGGCTGCCGAGAGATTGCTGGCGCAGGGAATCCAGGCGCGCGTGGTCTCGATGCCGAGCTGGGAGCTGTTCGACGCCCAGCCCGCGGAATACCGCGACGCGGTGTTGCCACCGCCGATCGGCGCGCGCCTCGTCGTGGAAGCAGGCGCGTCGCAAGGATGGCATCGCTACACCGGGGATCGTGGCGACGTGCTGGGGGTCGATCGTTTTGGCGCCTCGGCGCCCGGCGATGTCGTTCTGCGCGAGTATGGCTTCACGGTCGACAGCGTATGCAAGCGGGTGCTCGCCATGGCGCGTTAGGCAGAGCGACCTCCGATCCTTCGTGCGCCAGCGTACAGATGCCATCCGCGCCGGCTCTTATCCTCCATCGGTCCGGGCGAGGGGAAGACGACCTGGAGTGACATGATGCTGACTGTCGTAACCGGATGGGTTCTCCTGCGGCTGGGCGCGTCGCTGGCTGCTGGCGGCGTGTGGCTGGCAGCTCCCGACGGCAGCTGGGCGTTCCAGGGGGTGCGCCACGATCTGTGGGACCGTGACTTTCCGGCCCAGCCAACCGAGCTCCGCGCCCAGCTTCATGCCGCGGCCGCTCACCGGCAAGGACATGTGGGGCGCCACACCGTGGGGCCCGCTGACCCGCCGCATCGTACAGCCGCTGCAGCGCCTCTCCGTGACGCGCTGGCGTGAAGATCCCACGCTCGACAGATGGGAAGCGTTCTGCCATCTGCGCGACGGCCTCGATGGGGCCGTCCGGACGACGCTGTCCGTTTGCCGCGATGAGCTTTGCGAGTCCGGGCGACGCCGAGCCTGCCTGGGCGCCGCTCGCGCACAGCCGGAACCAACTGTTCCTCCACCCGCTCCTACCCAAAGCCTGGAGCGTCTTTGAAATGATCTGGCGCGGGACTTGACCGCCTGACCTGACAATGGAGAGCCAAATGCAGCTCGGAATGATCGGTTTGGGTCGAATGGGGGCGAGCATGGTGCGGCGCCTGATGAAGAAAGGCCACGCCTGCGTCGTCCATGACCCGCACACCGCAGCGGTCGCCAGCATGCACAAAGAGGGCGCGGCCGGCGCCGCGTCGCTCGCGGAGCTGGCCTCGAAGATGGTCCGGCCGCGGGCGATTTGGATGATGGTCCCGGCGGGTGTCGTCGACCAGGTGCTCGACGAGATGGTGCCGCACCTCGACCCCGGCGACATCGTGATCGACGGCGGCAATTCGTACTACCGCGACGACATTCGGCGCGCGAAGAAGCTGACCGCTTCGGGACACCACTACGTCGACGTCGGCACCAGCGGCGGTGTCGCCGGGCTGGATCGCGGCTATTGCCTGATGATCGGCGGCGAGACCGGTGTCGTGGAGCACCTGAAGCCCATATTCTCCGCGCTCGCACCGGGCGCCGCGGCGGCGCCACGCACTCCGGGCCGCAGCGGCGAGGTCACCGGCGCCGAAGAGGGCTTCCTGCACTGCGGCTCCCACGGCGCCGGCCACTTCGTCAAGATGGTTCACAACGGCATCGAGTACGGCGTGATGGCCGCGTATGCCGAGGGGCTCAACATCCTGCGCAACGCCGGCGTAGGCAAGCGCACGCGCACCAGCGACGCCGAGACCACGCCGCTGCGCGATCCCGAGTTCTACCAATACGAAATGAACCTGCCCGAGATTACCGAAGTGTGGCGCCGCGGCAGCGTGATCGGCTCGTGGCTGCTCGACCTGACCGCTGCCGCGCTGCTGAAGGATCCGGAACTCAAGGCCTACGACGGACGCGTCTCCGACTCGGGCGAAGGTCGCTGGACCGTCCAGGCGGCGATCGACGAAGCAGTGCCGACCCACGTGCTCAGCGCGGCGTTGTACGACCGCTTCGCATCGCGCGGCGAGGCCAGCTTTGCCAACCAGGTGCTTTCGGCAATGCGGCATGAATTCGGCGGCCATGCCGAAGGGACTGCAGGGGCTGCGACGTGAGCGCACCGACAACGTCGGGATCCACCGCCGGCGCGCCGCATTCCGACGCGCTGGTCGTCTTCGGCTTCACCGGCGACCTCGCCAGCAAGAAGATCTTTCCGGCTCTCTATGCGATGGTCAAGGCCGGCGAACTGACGGTACCGGTGATCGGCGTCGCATCGTCGAAGTGGACGACCGATCAGCTGCACCGGCGCGTACGCGACAGCGTCGAACGCGAGGGCGGGATCGACGACCCGCCCGCCTTCGATCGCCTGATTTCGCTGCTGCGGTACGTGTGCGGCGACTACAAGGATCCGGCGACCTTCACGGCGCTGAAAGCCGCCCTCGGCCGGGCGGAGCGTCCCGCGCACTACCTGGCGATCCCGCCGGCGCTGTTCGCCACCGTGATCAGGAGCCTAGGCGCTGGCGGGCTCGGCGGAAACGCCCGCGTCATCGTCGAAAAGCCCTTTGGTCGCGACCTGGCTTCGGCGCGCGAGCTCGACGCGATCGCCCACTCGGTGTTTCCGGAATCGTCGATCTTTCGCATCGACCATTATCTCGGGAAGGAGGCGATCATGAACATCCTCTATTTCCGATTCGCCAATTCGTTTCTCGAGCCGATCTGGAACCGCGACCGCATTGCCAGCGTTCAGGTGACGCTGGCCGAGAGCTTCGGCGTCGGTCAGCGCGGCGGGTTCTATGAAAGTGCGGGCTGCCTGCGCGACGTGATCGAGAACCACCTGTTCCAGATCGTCGCACTGCTCGCGATGGAGCCTCCGGCCTATCAGAGCTTCGCGGCGGTGCACAGCGCCAAGTCGAGCGTCTTTCATGCAATGCAACCGCTGACCCCGGACGACGTGGTGCGTGGACAGTACGCCGGCTACCGCGAAGAAAAGGATGTCGCGCCCGATTCCGATGTCGAGACGTATTGCGCGCTGCGCCTGTTCATCGACTCGTGGCGTTGGGCCGGCGTGCCGTGGTACCTGCGCGCCGGCAAGCGCCTGCCGAACACGGCAGTCGAGGTGCTGGTGCAACTGCGGCCGCCGCCGCAGAAGCTGTTCGACGACGCGCGCCCGAGGGACGGCCGCAGCAACTATTTGCGGTTCAGGCTGCAGCCTGCCTCGGCCATTGCGCTCGCGGCTCGCGTCAAGCGCCCGGGCAAGGAATTCGTCGGTGATCAGCGTGAGCTCTACCTTTGCGAGAACGCAGAAAACGGGGAGGCGACCTACCAGCGGCTGCTCGGCGATGCGATGGCCGGCGACGGCGCCCTGTTCACCAGTCAGGACGCGGTCGAGGCCGCTTGGGCGGTGGTCGACCCGGTGCTCGCCAACCACCCTGCCGCGCTGCCCTACGCACCCGGCACCTGGGGACCTGGCGCTGCCGACGCGCTGATCGCCGGCGATGGCGGCTGGCACAACCCTGAACCCGACCCGAGGACCGAGGCATGAACCCGGGCGGCCGCCCGGATCCGGTGTTTCTCCTCGACGTCGACAACACGCTGCTCGACAATGACCGGATCGTCGCCGACCTGCGCAGCCGCCTCGAAGCCGAATTCGGGGCCCCCGGCGCCGCGCGCTACTGGACGATCTTCGAAACGCTGCGCAGCGAGCTCGGCTATGCGGACTACCTCGGCGCATTGCAGCGCTACCGCAGCGACGCCGAACGCGGCGACGCGCAAGACCGGCGGCTGTTGCTGATGTCGAGCTTTCTCGTCGACTACCCGTTCGCCGAGCGCCTGTTTCCTCGCGCGCTAAAGGTCGTCGCCCACCTCGGCAGGTTCGGTCCTACGGTGATCCTCTCCGACGGCGACATCGTCTTTCAGCCGCGCAAGGTGCAGCGCTCGGGCCTCTGGGACGCCGCAGGTGGCCGTGTGCTGATCTACATTCACAAGGAACAGATGCTCGATGCGGTGCAGCGTCTCTATCCAGCCCACCACTACGTCGTCGTCGACGACAAGCTGCAGGTCCTGACGGCGATGAAGGAAGTGCTGCAGGAGCGCCTCACGACGGTGTTTCCGCGCCAGGGCCATTACGCCGTCGACCCGCTCAACCTCGCCAGATACCCGTCCGCCGACTACACGGTCGAGCATGTCGGCGATCTGGCCGATTTCGACGTTCAACAACTGCTCGAGGCGGCGGGTGCTGCCGCCCGCGCTCCGGGCGCGCCGGCATGACAAGGGAAAATCGATGAACCCGAATACGCGAACGCTCCACGAACTCGGCCAAAGCCTCTGGCTCGACAATATCACCCGCGAAATTCTGACGAACGGTACGCTGGCACGGTACATCGCCGAGCTGTCGGTGACGGGGCTGACCTCGAACCCCACGATCTTCGAACATGCCATCGCCAACGGCCATGTCTACGACGAGGCGATCGGCACTCTGGCGCGCCAGGGCAAGTCCGGCGAGGACCTGTTCTTCGCACTCGCGCGGCAGGACCTGACACAGGCTGCCGACTTGCTGCGGCCGGTCTTCGACGCGACCGGCGGCGTCGACGGCTGGGTCTCGCTCGAGGTCTCCCCGCTGCTCGCCGATGACACCGCGAAGACGATTCGCGCCGCGGCGCGGCAACATGCAGCCGCCGCGCGACCCAATCTCTTCATCAAGATTCCGGGAACGCCGGCGGGCCTGCCGGCGATCGAGGAATCGATCTTCGCCGGCGTGCCGATCAATGTCACCTTGCTGTTCTCGCGCGAACATTACCTCGCCGCTGCCGAAGCCTACCTGCGTGGCATCGAGCGCCGCATCGGTGCCGGTCTCGATCCGAGGGTCGGATCGGTCGCTTCCCTGTTCGTCAGCCGCTGGGACGTTGCGGTGCAGGAAGCCGTCTCGCCGCAACACCGGAACCGCCTTGGCATCGCGGTTGCGATGCGCACCTACAGGGCATACCGCGACCTGCTCGCCTCGGCGCGCTGGCAGGGGCTCGCGAAGTCAGGCGCCCGTCCGCAGCGGCTGCTCTGGGCCAGCACCGGAACCAAGTCTCCGAAAGCACCCGACACGCTCTACGTGGAAGCGCTCGCGGCGCCGGACACGATCGACACGATGCCGGAAAAGACGCTGCATGCATATGCCGACCACGGCAAGATCGCCGCGGCATTGCCGGCCGACGGAGGCAACGCCGAGGCGGTGCTCGAGCAATTCAGGCGCGAGGGCATCGACGACCAGGTGCTGGCTGCACGTCTGCAGCGCGAAGGCGCCGACGCCTTCTCCAAGTCTTGGAGCGCGCTGCTGTCGCGCATCCGGGAGAAGAGCTCGGAACTCGCCGGGACGGTTTTGCGATGAGCGCCGTCAGGCCGCCCCGAGACGCGAGTGGCACCCCCTCCGCGACGGGCACGGCGGGAGTCTCCTCCGGACCGCTGGCGCCCACCGCGCGTCCGGCGTGGCGGGCTCTCGCAGCGCACCACGCGAAGATCGGCCGGACCCACCTGCGCGAGCTGTTCGCGGCCGACGCCAAGCGCGGCGATCGCTACGCGCTCGAGGCCGCCGGCCTCTACCTCGACTATTCGAAGAACCGCGTCACCGACGAAACGCTGACGCTGCTCGCGACGCTCGCCGGTGAATGCGGGCTGCGCGAGCGCATCGCGGCGATGTTTCGCGGCGACGCGATCAATACGACCGAAAGGCGCGCGGTGCTGCACGTCGCGCTGCGCGCACCGGCGAGCGAGAAGGTCTTCGTCGACGGGACCGACGTCGTCGCCGAGGTCCACACCGTGCTGGACCGCATGGCGGCGTTTGCCGACGAGCTGCGCAGTGGACGATGGCGCGGTCACACCGGCAAGCCCATCCGCAACGTCATCAACATTGGCATCGGCGGCTCCGACCTCGGGCCGGCGATGGCCTGCGAAGCACTGCGCTTCTACAGCCAGCGCGACCTGACCGTGCGCTTCGTCTCCAACGTCGACCCCACCGACCTGGTCGAAGCGACGCGCGATCTCGACGCCGCCGAGACGCTCTTCATCGTCTGCTCGAAGACCTTCACGACCCTTGAGACACTGACCAATGCGCACGCTGCGCGCGCCTGGAGCCTCGGCCGGCTCGGCGATGACAAGGCGGTCGCCCGGCATTTCGTCGCCGTGTCGACGAATGCTGAAGCCGTCAGGAGCTTCGGCATCGCAGGCGAGAACATGTTCGGCTTCTGGGACTGGGTCGGCGGCCGCTATTCGATGGACTCGGCGATCGGCCTGGCGACGATGATCGCGATCGGACCTGCCAACTTCCGAGCGATGCTGGCAGGGTTCCGCGCGATGGATGAGCACTTTCGCAGCGCTCCGGTCGAACGGAACCTGCCGGCATTGCTCGGATTGCTCGCGATCTGGAACGTCAACTTTCTCGGCGCACCGACACTTGCGGTGCTGCCCTACGACCAATACCTGAAGCGCTTTCCTGCGTACCTGCAGCAGTTGACGATGGAGAGCAACGGCAAGCACGTGACCCGCGGCGGCGTGCCCATCGACTTCGCGACGGCGCCGATTCTGTGGGGAGAGCCGGGAACCAACGGCCAGCATTCGTTCTACCAGCTGATCCACCAGGGAACGCGCCTGGTGCCCTGCGACTTCATCGGCTTCTGCCAGGGCCTGAATCCGCGGGGCCGCCAGCACGACCTCTTGATGGCGAACCTGTTTGCGCAGACCGAGGCGCTCGCGTTCGGCAAGACCGCGGCCGAGGTCGCCGCCGAGGGAACACCCGAGGCGCTGGTGCCGCACCGCGTTTTCGAAGGCAACCGGCCGACGACCACCATCCTGGCGGAGCGGTTGACGCCG
>DATGDG010000275.1:0-3840 GCA_035311025.1 Casimicrobiaceae bacterium | reverse complement strand
GCCGACGCCCGCTACCTGCGCTGTGCATTGCTCGGTGAGGCCTGCGGGCCCAACGCCCCGCGCGGAGCGTTTTCACGCCGCATCGGATGGTGCCGCACGCCGTGGTGGAACGAGGCCGACGCGGACAGCCGCGCGGCGGTCGAACGAGCGGCCGGGCGGCTGGCGGGCGCGGGAGCGATCGTCTCGGAGGCGGTGCTGCCCTCGTGGTTCGCCGTTCTGGCCGATGCGCAACGCACGGCGATGGCCTTTGAAGGCGCACGCAGCTACGCCTTCGAATACGACGCGCATCGCGACGAGCTCAGCCCGCAACTGCGCCTGCTGATCGAGCAGGGACTTGGCATCGGACGCGTCCGTTACCTGGAGGCTCGCGTGCAGGCCGCCCGCGCCGCACGCGAGTTCGCGGACTGGATCGGCAGCTGGGATGCCGTCGTCGTGCCCGCGGCGAAAGGCGAAGCACCGGAGGGGCTTGCGTCCACCGGTGACCCGATCTTCAGCCGGCTGTGGACGCTGCTCGGCGCGCCCTCGATCACGCTGCCGGGATTCACCGGGGCGGGCGGACTGCCGGTCGGCGTGCAGCTGGTCGCAGGCGTCGGCGACGACGAGGCGCTGCTCGCCTGCGCCGAGTGGGCGGAGGGCGTGGTGGCCCCGACCAATCGATGCGTATCGGCGAACCGCTGCTAGGCAACCCGTCGGCGGATGTGCCGTTCGTCGTGCGGCCGCATCGCCCGGGCGACATCGGCTGGGTGATCTCGCGCCACGGCGCGCTCTACGCGCAGGAATACGGATGGGATGCGAGCTTCGAGGCGCTGGTCGCTGAAATCGCCGCCCGTTTCATCCGGCGCTACGACCCCGAGCGCGAGTGCTGCTGGATCGCGGAGCGGGATGGCGTGAACGTCGGTTCCGCGTTCGTCGTCGCGAAGTCCGCGACGGTCGCGCAACTTCGGCTGCTGATCGTCGAGCCTTCCGCGCGCGGGGCGGGCATCGGAAGGCGGCTGGTTGGGGAATGCATCGCCTTCGCGCGACGCTGCCGCTATCGCAGGATGATGCTGTGGACCAACCGCGGCCTCGATGCCGCGCGGCACCTGTATGAAGACGCGGGATTCCGTCTCGTCGCCGAGGAGCCACACCACAGCTTCGGCAAGGACCTGGTCGGGCAGACGTTCGTCCTGCGGCTTTGACGGCAAGGGAGCCGTTGCGGTGCGGCCGCTCGCACCTGCCGGGGGAAGTCCGACGCGGCAGGTTCCGCTGCAGGACTACGCCAGCAATATCCCGGTCGACACCAGCATCAGCAGCACCAGTGTGAACTGGCGAAACCGCGCGTCGCTGAAGCGGGGGAACAACCTCGCGCCGAGCACGACGCCGCCGTAGTAGCCAGGGGCGAATGCGAGCCCGGCGAGCATTGCAGGCAGGTCAAGGATGCCCCGGATCCGGAGCATCAGGATCGTCGCGAGCGCGGTCCCGAAGACGTAGAGCGTGAGGTTCGCGCGCGTGGTCTCGATGCGGTCCGGACCCGACAGCAGGTAGAGCACGACCGGCGGTCCTCCGATGCCGGTGGCGCCGATCATGCCGCCGCTCAGCGCGCCGAGCCCCAGCGAGGCCCCGAGCCGGTGCGAGGACTTGAGCCGCCAGCCGCGCAGCAGCAGCAGCGAGAACACGATCACCGTCAGCGCGATCGCGCGTCGCAGCACCACGGGATCGGCCGCGACCAGGATGTAGCCTCCGAGCGGCACCGTCGCGCACGCGGCCGCCAGCAGCGGACCGATGGTGCGCCAGCGGATCAGATGGTGCACGTGCAGCAGCATCGGCATCGCTGCCAGCGATTCGAGCAGCAGGACGACGGGGATGGCAAAGCGCGGCCCGAACAGCAGGGCAAGCGGTGGCGTCATCACCATCGCACCGCCGAAGCCGGTGATGCCGCGCACCACCCCGGCGATGCCGGCGATCGTGCCGGCGGCGATCAGCTGCGTCGCGTCCATGCGCAGCGCCGGACTCGCCGAACCCGGCGGTTGCGCCGGCCCGGACTCGTCGACCCGGCGCAATCCCGCGCGGGCTCATCGCTCGCGCTCATCGCTCCGGCTCGAATTCATCCTGGATCAGGTCGCGGATTCGCTGCTTGAGCGCGACGAACTCGGGGTCGGTCTCGCGTCGCGGCCGCGGCAGTTCGACGCGGATCTGCGCCTTCACCCGGCCGGGGCGGCGCGTGAGCACGACGACCTGGTCGGACAGCAGGATCGCCTCCTCGATGCTGTGCGTGACCAGCACCATCGTCTTGCGCACGTGCGGGTCGTTGCTGGCGAGGATGCGCCCCATCTCTTCCTGCATGCGGGAGCGGTTTTGCGCGTCCAGCGCGGCGAAGGGCTCGTCCATCAGCAGCACCTCGGGATCCACCGCCAGCGCGCGGGCGATCGAGACCCGCTGCTTCATGCCCCCCGACAGCTGGTGCGGGTAGCGGTGCTGGAAACCCTGCAGGCCGACCAGCTCGACGTTGTGCGCGACGATCCCGCGCCGGGCTTCACGCGGCACCCGCTTCATCTCCAGGCCGAAAGCGATGTTCTCCTCGACCGTCATCCACGGGAACAGTGCGTAGTCCTGGAACACCATCGAGCGCTTCCACGACGGGCGGCCCACCGGCGTGTTGTCGACAAGGATCCGTCCCTCGCTCGGCGACTCGAACCCGGCGAGCATCATCAGCAGCGTCGTCTTGCCGCAGCCGCTGTGACCCAGGATCGAGCAGAACTCCTGGTCCGCGACGCCGAAGCTCACGCCATCGAGCGCGAGCACGGCGTCGTCGCCTGGTCCATGCCCGGGGTAGATCTTGCGCAGGCCCTGGACGCTCACCACGCTCACCGGACGCCCCTCACCTGTTGAGCGCCTGCGACCACGGCATCAGCCGCCGCACGGCCTCGCGGATGATGCGGTCCAGCGCGAAGCCGACGATGCCGATCGTCGCCATGCCGACGATCACGTAGTCGGTGCGCAGGATGGTCCGCGAATCGTTGATCAGGAAACCCAGGCCCGAATTGGCGCCGACCAGTTCGGCGGCCACCAGCGCCATCCACCCGACGCCGAGGCCCACGCGCACGCCGGTGACGATCTGCGGAAGCGCGGCGCGCAGCACGATGCGCCACAGGATCTGCCGGACGCCTGCGCCGAGGCAGCGCGCCGCGCGGACGAGGTTGGCATCGACGCCTTTCACCCCCGCCACCGTGTTGACCAGGATCGGGAAGAAGCAGCCCAGGAAGATGATGAACTCGTTCTGCGTGTCGCCGATGCCGAACCAGAGGATCGAGAGCGGAATCCACGCCAGCGGAGGCACCGGGCGCAGCATCTCGACGACCGGGTCGACCTGCTCCTCGACGAGCTTCCACCATCCCATGGCGATCCCGAGCGGGATCGCCACGCAGGCCCAGGAGAATGCAATGAGCTCGCGCTTCAGGCTGTCGTGAAGATGATGCCAGAGCTCGCCCGAGCGCATCAGCTCCCATGCCGCGTGCACGACGACCTGTGGCGGCGGCAACAGCGTGCGGGTGCCCTTGTCGAGCACCCGCTCGCTCACGTACCACCATCCGGCCAGCAGCACCGCGAGCAGACCGAGGTGGCGCAGCCTGCGCAGGGCCGCGCCCATCACGGCCCGACCCCCGTCCGCTCGCGCTGCCCTGGACCGCGCCGGCGCGGCGCGCAGAAGGTCACGGCGTGTAGGATTTGCCTGCGAACGACCACGGCTTGACCAGGTCGCCGGGGCCCGGGAAAGGCTGGGGCGTTGTCGTGTTCACCGGGTCGATGTACGGTGGGTAGGGCGGCTTGGCCGGATCGCCCTTCCAGCCGGCGGGGATGAAGGGC
>DATGDG010000274.1:0-2536 GCA_035311025.1 Casimicrobiaceae bacterium | reverse complement strand
TGGCTGTACGAGCAGTACCGCAGCGAGCATCGGCTGACCGCGGAGCAGACGCACGCGATGCGCAATGCGGCGAAGTTCGTGAACAGCGTCGAGGAGTCCAAGGCGCTCAACGAGGGCACGTGGCCGCGGGTCATCATCGCCGCGAGCGGGATGGCGACCGGCGGCCGAGTCCTGCATCACCTGCGCGCGTTCGCGCCCGACCCTCGCAACACGATCCTGTTCACCGGTTACCAGGCGGCCGGGACGCGCGGCCGCGCGATGATCGACGGCGCGACCGAGATCAAGATGTTCGGCGAATACGTACCGGTGCGCGCCGAGGTCGCGCGCCTCAACGCGATGTCCGCGCATGCCGACTACGCGGAGCTGCTCGACTGGATGCGCGCCTTCCCGCGCACGCCGCGGCGGACCTTCGTCACCCACGGCGAGCCGGTCGCCGCCGATGCGATGCGGCTGAAGATCGAGGAGTCGCTGCGCTGGCGCTGCACGGTGCCCGAGCATCTCGAGCGCATCGACCTCAGCGACTGAGGGCGCGGCGCCTGGGCCCCGCAAGTCTCGCATAGAACGCGCGCTTGATGATCTCGACCAGCGCGAGATAGGCACCGGTCAGGCCGACGAGGATGACGAAGAACTCGGGCGGAGGCGCCTGCAGGCCGAAGTAGCGTCCGAGCCCGGTGAACGGCAGTGCGATGGCGAGCGCGACGACCGCCAGCGAGCTCGCCGTCAGTGCAGGATGCGGCGGGCTCGCGAACGGATTGCCGCGGGTACGGATGACGAAGATCACCAGAACCTGGGTCGCCAGCGACTCGATGAACCATCCGGTCTGGAACAGCGTCTCGTCGGCGTGCAGCACCGCGAGCAGCATCCAGAAGGTCAGGAAATCGAACAGCGAGCTCACCGGACCGACGATCCACATGAACCGGCGCAGCAGCTGCATGTCCCATTTCTGCGGGGCGGAGAGCTCGCGTGCGTCGACGCGGTCGAAGGGAATCGCGATCTCGGACAGGTCGTAGAGGATGTTGTTCAGCAGGATCTGCGTCGGGAGCATCGGCAGGAACGACAGGAACAGCGACGCGCCCGCCATGCTGAACATGTTGCCGAAGTTCGAGCTCGTTCCCATCATCAGGTACTTGCGGATGTTGGCGAACGTGCGCCGGCCTTCGATGACGCCGTCGTGCAGCACGTGCAGATCGCGCTTCAGCAGGATGAGGTCGGCGGCGTCCTTGGCGACGTCGACGCCGGTGTCGACCGAAAGCCCGACGTCGGCCGAGTGCAGCGCGGGTGCGTCGTTGATGCCATCCCCCAGGTAGCCGACGACGCGGCCGCGGGCCTTCAGCGCCAGCAGGATCCGGTTCTTCTGCGCCGGATTGACGCGGCAGAACAGGGTGACGCCGTCGACGCGCGCGTGCAGCGCCGGATCGGTCAGCTTCGAGACCTCCGCCCCGGTCAGCACGCCGTCGACGCGCAGACCGATCTGCCTGCAGATGTACTGGGTCACCTGTTCGCTGTCGCCGGTCAGGATCTTGACGGCGACGCCATCGGCAACCAGCGCGGCGATCGCCTTCGATGCGCCCGCTTTCGGCGGGTCGAGGAAGGCCGCGAATCCGGCGAAGACGAGGCCTGCCTCGTCGCTGACCGCGGCGTGCTCGCGATCGCGCTCGACATTCCTGTACGCGATTCCCAGCGAGCGCAATCCCTGGCTGCCCAGCAGGTCGAGCTGCCGCCGGGCCGCTTCGCGGGTGTCCGCGTCCCAGGCCACCTCGGCGCCCGCCGGATCCGCCCGGTAATGCGTCGACAGCGCCAGCACGTCCTCCGGGGCACCCTTGACGACCAGCATGCGGGTCTCGCCGTCGTCGACCAGCACCGACACGCGGCGGCGCTCGAAATCGAAGGGGACCTCGTCGACCTTGCGCCAGCGGCCGACGTCGGTGGTCGCGTGCGCGAGGATCGCGTCGTCGAGGGGGCTCTTGAGGCCGGTCTCGAACGTGCTGTTGACGCAGGCGAGCGTCAGCACCTGCGGGCTGTCGCGGCCCAGCACGTCGACGTGGCGCTCGAGGACGATGCTGCCTTCGGTCAGCGTTCCGGTCTTGTCGGTGCACAGCACGTCCATCGACCCGAGGTTCTGGATCGAGGCGAGCCGCTTGACGATCACGCGCTTCTTCGCCATCTCCAGCGCCCCGCGCGACAGCGTCACCGAAATGACCATCGGCAGGAGCTCGGGGGTGAGGCCGACGGCCAGCGCGATTGCAAACAGGAAGGAATCGAGCAGCGGCTTGTGGGTCATCGTATTGACCATCAGCACGAACAGCACCATCAGCACCGTAAGTCGCATGATCAGCATCCCGAAGCGTCGGGTGCCAATCTCGAAATCGGTCGGCGGCGGCTCGAGGCTCAGCGAGTGCGCGATCTCACCCAGCGCGGTCGCCTTCCCGGTGCGGCAGATGAGCAGCTCGGCGGTCCCGCTGATGATCGACGTGCCCATGAACAGCGCATTGGCCGCAGCAGCGAGGTCGCGCGCCTGCCCGGCCGGGTCGCCGGC
>DATGDG010000273.1:0-6469 GCA_035311025.1 Casimicrobiaceae bacterium | reverse complement strand
GATGACGCGGGCGATGGATCACCTGTCGCTCGTCGTTCCGCAGCGCTTCCATGTGCGGCAGCAGGCCGCGATGGGGGACCGTCACGTCTATGCGTCGCCCAGCCGGTTCCTGACCAACGCCGTGTGCACGCATTTCGACCGGCAGAG
Source organism: Casimicrobiaceae bacterium (assembly GCA_035311025.1). Lineage (GTDB taxonomy): Bacteria > Pseudomonadota > Gammaproteobacteria > Burkholderiales > Casimicrobiaceae > VBCG01. Next base: position 6,322 of record DATGDG010000273.1, on the reverse strand, counting down.
CTGGCCGCAGGCGGGCGAGGCGGCGAAGCCGGCGCGGCCACCGGGCCCGAGCGTCGATCTGCGGGCGCTGGTACGGGGGGCATGGGCGCCAGGCGCCGGCAGGGCCTGAGCGGACACGCCCGCAACGCGTTCAGTGCAGCCGGTACGTCGCGTGGCAGGCCACGCATTGCTGCATGACGCCGCCGAGCGCTGCGAGCGCGGGCCTCACGTCGTTGCCGACGCTGGCGTTCTGCGCTTCGATCGCGAATCGGCTCGCGGCCTGGTGCATCTGGGTGCCGATTTCCTGCATGCCCTTGGGCATGAACGGCGCCAGATGGGCCGCATCGTGGGCCTCGAGCGAGCTCATGCCGAGGCGCTGCTCGGCGACGTTGGAGGCCTTGTCGAATTCGTTCCTGGACAGCGCCTCGTCGATCTCCTGCAACGCGAGCAGATGGTCGCGCATGCTGGCGATCGTGTGCAGGCGCATCGGTTCCGGGAACCTGACGAGTTCCCGTACATCGGCGCTCGGTGCGGGCATCGACATCGTCGCGCCCTGCCCCTCCGGCATCGCAGCGTTCCCCGCAGCGTCGGCCATGCCGTGTTGCGTCATGCGCGTGACGTCGTGCTGAGGGGATTGCGCGTCCGCGAGTATGGCGTACGTGGTCGCCCAGACGGCTGTGAAAACCAGGACTCGCATCGATCGCCATTGCATGTTCGTCATCCCGCGTGTTGAGCCTGGACACATTATGGCATCGGCCTTGCATCGTCTCCTTGCGGCCGGTTGCACGCGACCGTTCGTCGCGGGATGATCGAAGCGCCGGATCATCGACGGCGGCTGGAGACGCCGGGCGATGCAAGGGCTCGGGGCCATGCGGCAGCTTGACGTGGATCAAGCCTGGCGCAGGTTCTCCGGGGGCACAATGGTTTCGTTCCACGGAGGTGCACATGGGATCGACGAACATCAGAAGGCGCAAGCCGCCGCGGTCGCCACTGGCGGATCCGACGCATCCGCACAGCGTGCCGATCCTCGCTGCAGAAGACGATGAAGACCAGACGCCCGATCAGCCTTTCGCAGAGGGCGCAACCGACACGGTCGATGCCGACCTGCGGCATCGGATGATCAGCGAGGCGGCGTTCCACCGCGCGACGGAGCGCGGAAACAAGGACGGTTACGATCTCGACGACTGGCTGCAGGCCGAAGCCGAGGTCGATCACGTCCTGCTCAATCGGGGGAAGCGCGACTGAGTAGGCAGGGCACCGACCGGCCGATCACGAACCGGCCGGCGGTCGGGTCGAGGTTCCCGGTGGCACGGGGAGGGAGAACGGCGGGCAGGTAGGGGGTGGGAGACACGGGGGGACGTCGGCGCACCGGTTCCGGTGCATTGCGCGATGCCCGGTGGAGTCATCCTGGCAGCGCGTCGAGGAATCGGCCGATCGCGTCGATGACGATCGATGGCTGGTCGCGATGCGGCGAATGCCTGCAATCGGCGAGTTTCAGGAAATCCAGGCTGCCGGCGTTCACCGCATTGCGCCCGATCGCGTCGAGCTGGGCGGGCGTGCTGTATTCGTCGTCGTCGCCGAGAATCGCGAGAATCGGGCAGCGTATGCCGCGCAGGTCGTCGGCGATCGACCACGCGCTGAAGCCGGGGTGCAGCCAGATGTCGTTCCAGCCCCAGAACACGCCGTCGACATCGTCGTGGTAGCGGGCGAGCTTCTGCCGCATGTCCGTCGTTCGATAGATCTCCTTCGCCGCGCGAATGCTGTCGAGGTTGAATTCCTCGACGAAGATCAGCGGCGCCATGACGACCAGGCCCGCAACGTCCGAGCCTTCCGCGCCGGCGTGGATCAGGGCCATCGAAGCGCCGGTCGAATGCCCGATCAGCACCGGGCTCTCGATTCCCAGTGCCGCGCGCAGCGCGGGGAGGATCGCGAGCGCCTCGTCGTGCATGAACCGAGGCGCGTAGGGCGCAACGCGCGGCGACGACCGGCCGAAGCCGTAGCGTGAATAGACGACGCTGCGGCAGCCGGTCGCAGCCGCCACCCGGGCCGGGAAATCGCGCCACATCGCGACCGAGCCCAGGCCCTCGTGCAGGAATACCAGCGGCGGGCGCTGCACCTGGTGCGCAGCGATGTCGACGTATTCGAGCCGGTGCCCGCCGACGTCGACAAAGCGGACCGGAGGGTGCGAAAGCGCCGTTCCGGACGACAGGTCCCCGCGGGTCATCGCGTCCGGTCGGTACCGGCGTGTCCGCAAGCGTGGATCACGACGCGAAGGCTAGCCACCGCTGGCGGCTGCGCGCAGCTTGAAGCGCTGGATCTTGCCGGTCGCGGTCTTGGGCAGCTCATCGACGAAAGCGAACCAGCGCGGGTACTTGTAGGGCGCGAGCCGCGACTTGACATGGGCCTTCAGCGATTCGGTGAGCTCGGGGGTCGCGGCGTGGCCGGGCTTGAGGACGACGAACGCCATCGGCTTGGTGAGCCGGTCGTCGTCCTCGCGCCCGACGACCGCGGCTTCGAGGACCGCCTCGTGGGTGATCAGGGTCGATTCGACTTCGATCGGCGACACGTACAGCCCGCTGACCTTGAGCATGTCGTCGCTGCGGCCCGCGTAGACGAAATAGCCGTCGGCATCCTGCGAATACTTGTCGCCGCTGCGGGTCCAGATGCCCTGGAAGGTCGCGCGCGTCTTCTCGCGGTTGTTCCAGTAGGCGGCTGCGCTCGTCGGTCCCGCGATCTGCAACTCGCCGGTCTCGCCCTGGGCAAGCGGCGCACCCTGGTCGTCGACGATGCGCACCTCGTACCCCGGAACGGGCTTGCCGGTGGTGCCGTAGCGGACGTCGCCCGGCCGGTTCGACAGGAAGATGTGCAGCATCTCGGTCGAGCCGATGCCGTCGAGGATGTCGACGCCAAAATGCGCCGACCAGCGCTTTCCGATCTCCTCGGGCAGCGCTTCGCCTGCGGACGTGCAGCGTCGCAACCTGAGCGCGTCGCGCGGCGGAATCTCCGGATGCGCGAGCATCGCCGCGTAGAGCGTCGGCACGCCGTAGAAGATCGTGGGCTGGTGCGTGCGCAAACGCGCGAACACCGCCGCCGGAGTCGGCCGCTCCGCCATCAGGACCGCGGTCGCCCCGACCGCCATCGGGAAGCTCAGGCCGTTGCCTAAACCGTAGGCGAAGAACAGCTTGGCCGCGGAAAACACGACATCGTGCTCGTCGATGCCGAGCACCGGCCGCGCATAGAGCTCGGCAGTCTGGATCATGCTCGACTGGACGTGAACGGTGCCCTTGGGCGCGCCCGTCGATCCCGACGAATAGAGCCAGAAACAGGGATCGTCGCAGGTTGTCGGCGCGGTCTCGAAGACCTCCGAAGCGCCCGCCATCGCGGCGGCAAGCGAATCGGGCCCGGCGGCCGGATCTCCGGAGACGAGGATCCGGCGCAGGAAAGGCAGCTTCGGCAGCAGCGGAACGAACAGCGGCAGCAGGGGCGCGGAAACCACGGCGATCCGCGCGCGGCTGTCGGCCAGCATGTATTCGTAGTCGCTCTGGGTCAGCAGCGTGTTGACCGCAACGGGTACGACGCCGGCCCGGATTGCCCCGAGGAACGTGGCCGGAAAGTCGATCGTGTCGTGCAGGCAGAGCAGGATCCGCTGCTCGATGTCGACGTCGAGGCTGCGCAGCACATTGGCGAACCGCGAAGCACGCCGCTCGACGTCGCCGTAGCTGTACGTGCCGAGGTCGTCGATGAATGCCGGCTTGTCCTGCCGGCCGGCGGCGAGATTGCGGCCGATCAGGTCGTCCGCCGCGTTGTATTGGCGGGGGATGTTGACGACCGGCGGACTCGCCCCGTGGTCCGCATTGCTCAATGCCCGCATCGCCGCAGCTCCTCCGGAAATCGTCCCCCTGCGCGCAGCGCTCGCGCCCCGCCCCCATTATGCAACGGGCGGGCCCGCCGGATGCCGAGACCCGCGAGCGATTACTCGGGGGGCAGTGGATGCTTCCTGGAACTCACGCGGTGCGCCTGCCCGCCCTCGGCGCCCCCGGCTTCGATGAAGTGGACGGCCGCGCCGATTGCGAGATGCTCGAACGGCGGATGGACGACGTTGTCGCGGCTGAAATACAGCTCGCGACCATCGTCGGTGGCGATGAAGCCGAAACCTTCGTCCGGGTAGATTCGTGCGACCTTGCCTTCGAGCACCGTCTCGTGCGTCTTGACGTCGCCGCGCTTCTCGCGCGTCACGTCTTCGAGCTGGCGGGTGGCCGAGGCGAAAGCGTCGCGCAGCGCGACGTAGACATCCTCGTCGTCGTGGTGGTTGGCGACGATCTCAGCGTGTCCCGGAATGCGGACGTAGAGGTCGACTTCGAAGCGTCGGCCCTGCTGATGGTGCCTGCGCGATTCGGCGACGATGACCCGGCAGCTGGTGATCCGGGGATGGAACCGCTCCAGCCCCGCGACCTTGTCGCGGATCCGCGCGTCCAGCGCGTCGGAGCGAGGCATGTCGCGCACGGTGATCTGGAGGGGTATCTGCATGGAGTTTCTCGCTCGAAAGTCGCGGCACACGGCGACGCGGCGCCGCAGTCCTGCGCAGCGCGCCAAGGCACCATCCACCCGGAGCATAGCGCCCGTCTGCGGCCGCCTGTTGATCGGTATCAAGAACGGTCATTTTCAGCGGTCGGCGACGATCGCCCGCTGCGATGAGCCGCGCCGGGTCTCGGCATCCGGGGCCGATGCCTGTCACCGGGCGAGGTCGGGTTCGCCGCTGGCCTGCAGCATGACCGCGCGTGCCCGGTCGCGCAGCCGCAGGGCAGCCGACCAGTCGCCGCCGTCGGGCAGGAGCGGCGGATGGATGCCGACGTCGACCCGGCCGCGCGCCGGCAGCCAGCGGTGATCGCGGAGCAGCGATCGCGTGCCGCGGAGCACGACCGGCGTGACCGGAACCCCGGCTTCGGCGGCGACGACGAATGCACCGATCCTGAAGGCGCCCAGCCCCGGCGCACGCGAGAACGTGCCTTCGGGGAAGAACACCAGCGTCTCGCCGCGCCGCGCTGCGGCGACCAGTTCGCGCGCGTCTTCGACACCCTTGGCAGGATCGACGCGCTCGACGAAGTAGGTGCCGAGCCGGCGCAAGGCGCTGCCCAGTACCGGCGCGCGCTCGAACTCGCGCTTGGCGACGTAGCGCACGTCCGACGGAAGCGTGGCGACCAGCACGATCGCATCGACGTAGCTCGCGTGGTTGGCGACGAGCACGCCGCCACGGCCGGTACCGAGTTGCTCGACGCCCGAGACCCCGACCGGCACGCGCAGGCCGCGGACGATCGCCCGCGCCATCGCCTGCGCCAGCTGCATGCGGGCGCGGGGTGCCGGAAGCAGCGGCAGCATGAGCAGCCCGACCGTTGCCAGTGGAACGAACACCAGCCACGCGTAGATGCCGTAGGCGACGCGGCCGAGGCTGCGCGCGCCGCCCCGCAGTCGGCCGAGCGCGGCGCGGGTGAGCAGGGCGCCGATCTGTCGCCAGACCGCGGGCCTTCCCGCCTCGAGCAACCCACGCTCGTAGAGGTCGCGACAAGCCGCGCGGCGGATCTTGCCGCTGGAGGTCTTGAGAACCGTGCGCGCGGGCACGAGGCGGACGTCGTCCGCGGGCCCGTTCAGGTGGACGACGGCAAGCTCCATGATCCGCTTGCGCAGGGCCTCGCGCGCGCCCGGATCGGTCTGGTTCGACTCGGCAACGACGACGACGCGCTCGGTTCCCGTGCCGTGGTCGACGGTGCCGAACACGGCCACGCAGCCCTTGCGTATGCCGGGAATGTCGCCGACGGCGGCTTCGAGGTCGTACGGGTGGATGTTGTGGCCGCCGCGCTTGATCAGGTCCTTGGCACGGCTGGTGAGGAACAGCTCGCCCCCGGCGATGTAGCCGACGTCCCCGGTGTCGAGCCACGGACCCCGGAAGAGTCTCTTGGTCGCGTCCGGGTTGCCGTGGTAGCCCGCGGTTGCCGACGGGCCGCGGAACTCGATTCGGCCTTCGGTCCGGGCAGGCACCTCGCGGCCCCCGTCGTCGACGGCGCGGACCTCGTGACCGGGCAGCGGGCGCCCGCAGGACACCGTTTCCATCGTCGCGCGTCCGCCATCCGTGGCGGGGACCGCGACGCCCTCGTTGGCGAGCATCCGCGAATCGACGCGGTCGATCAGCGGACCGCGCTCGAGCGGCGGGAACGTGAGCCCGACCGCCGATTCGGCGAGGCCGTAGACGGGGGTGAGGGCGCGTCGGTCGAAACCGTGCCGGGCCAGGCGCGCGGCGAAGCGCTCCAGCGTGGCCGCGCGTACCGGCTCCGCGCCGTTGAACGCCAGG
>DATGDG010000272.1:0-11627 GCA_035311025.1 Casimicrobiaceae bacterium | reverse complement strand
GCCGAGTCCGACGCCTTCGCGGTTCTCCACCCTCAGTCCGACCAGATCGTCCTGGTAATACTCGCCCGGCAGAAGTTCCGGCAGGTCATCCCGGGGGATGCCGACCTCCGCGCCCCGCAATGCCGCCGCCGCCTCGCGCGTGTCGATGCCGTCGACCTGCGCGACCAGTGCCGCGCCGTGCATCCGCGCCGACCGCACCGCCCGCGGCTGCCACTGCGCCTGCGGCGCCCGCGTGCGCAGCCACCACTGCCGATGGTCCAGCAGCGACGCCGGATCGGTGGACAGCGGCTGCACCTTGATCGCCCCGCGCACGCCGTACGGCGCCGCGACGCGGCCCATCACGACGACCGCGCCGGTTTCCTGCGGCTTCAGGCGGCGGCTGCGGGCGCCGGCTTCGCCGCGCGCTCGGCCAGCATGGCAACCGTGTCCGAAAGCTTCGCCCCCCGCTCGCGCCAGTAGGCGATGCGGTCCTGGGCGATGCGCAGGCTTTCCTCGTGGGCCGCCGCGACCGGGTTGTAGAACCCGACGCGCTCGATGAAGCGCCCATCGCGGCGATTGCGCGAATCGGTGACGACGACGTTGTAGAACGGCCGCTTCTTGGCGCCGCCGCGAGCCAGTCTGATCACTACCATGTCGACGATTCCTGATTGGGGCTTCCGGATCCTGCGCGGAAGCCGCGTCCAAAAGACGAAAAGCCGATGATTATACTGTCGATCGGGCGGATTGGCCACCATCGGCGTCACCCCCTCCCCCGCCTCGCTGTCGCTCGCCGCCCTCACCCGCTCGGCGCAAGCGCGCCTCGCGCCCTCTCCCGCGCGCGGAAGGAGGCCGGGGTGAGCAAGATCAGCGCATCCCGGGCATCAGGTTCTTCAGGCCCCGAAGCATCTTCTGGGGGCCCTTGGCGACCATTTTCATCATTTTCTGGGTCTGCTCGAACTGGCTGAGCAGCTGGTTCACCTCTTGCACCGACACCCCGGCACCGGCGGCGATGCGGCGCTTGCGCGAGGCCTTGAGGATCTCGGGCTTGGCCCGCTCCTGCGGGGTCATCGAGTTGATGATCCCCTCCAGCCGCGCCACCTTGCGATCGTCCAGCGTCGCGCCCTGCGCGGCGCGGGCGAGTTCCGCCGGCAGCTTGTCGACCAGCGCCGAGAGCCCGCCCATCTTGCGCATCTGGGCCATCTGGCCCTTGAAATCCTCGAGGTCGAAACCCTTGCCGCTCTTGACCTTCCTGGCGAGCTTTTTCGCTTCCTCGACGTCGACGGTGCGGTGGGCATCCTCGACCAGCGACAGGATGTCGCCCATGCCCAGGATGCGCGAAGCCATCCGCTCCGGATGGAACACCTCGAGGCCGTCGATCTTCTCCGACACCCCGGCGAACTTGATCGGCGCGCCGGTGACCTGGCGCACCGACAGCGCGGCGCCCCCGCGGGCGTCGCCGTCGAGCTTGGTCAGGATCACGCCGGTCAGCGGCAGGGTCTCGCGGAACGCGCGCGCGGTGTTGACGGCGTCCTGGCCCTGCATCGAGTCGACGACGAACAGCGTCTCGACCGGCCTGACCGCCGCGTGCACCTCGGCGATCTCGCGCATCATCGCGTCGTCGATCGAAAGCCGTCCGGCGGTGTCGACGATCACCACGTCGTGGTAATGCCGTCGTGCCCAGTCGAGGGCCGAGGTCGCGATGTCGACCGGCTTCTGTTCCGGCGTCGACGGAAAGAAGTCGGCGCCGACCTGCCCGGCCAGCGTCTGCAGCTGCAGGATCGCTGCGGGACGGTAGACGTCGGCGGACGTGAGCAGCACCTTCTTCTTCTGCGCGAGCAGCAGCCGGGCGAGCTTGGCCGCCGTCGTCGTCTTGCCAGCGCCCTGGAGGCCGGCAAGCAGGATCACCGCCGGCGGCTGCACGGCGAGATCGAGCGGCTGCGCCGTGCCGCCCATCAGCGCCGTCAGTTCGCGCGCGACGACGCCGATCAATGCCTGGCCGGGGCTCAGCGAGCCGACGACCTCGGTCCCGACGGCCTTCTCGCGCAATTCCGCGATGAAGGTCTTGACGACGGGCAGCGCGACGTCGGCCTCGAGCAGCGCGAGGCGCACTTCGCGCAGCGCGTCCTGGATGTTGGCGTCGGTGAGCCGCGCCTCGCCGCGCAGCGTCTTGACGACGCGCGAAAGGCGCTCGGTAAGGTTATCGAACATGGGATTCCTGCCCCGTGGCTCCGCGGCGGGAGGCGCGCGGAGGCTGAGGTAAACTTGATCGGCGATGATCATTCTACTGCACGTGCTCGTTGCGGCGATCTACGCAGCGGCCGCGTGGGCGCTCTGGCCGCGCAACGCCGCGCCGGCGCCTGCTCAACGCAATGGCGGGCTGGCACTGCTCGCCGGCGCCCTGGTCCTCCACGGCGTCGCGATCTCCCAGGCGATCGTGCGGCCCGAGGGCCTCGACCTGTCGCTGGTCAACGCACTGTCGCTGGTCGCCGGACTGGCAGTGCTGGTCGCATGGCTGACCGGCGTCATGCGCACGTTGCCCGGGGTCACGGCGGTCGTGCTGCCGGTCGCCGCCGCCTGCGTGCTGCTGCCGCCGCTCGCCGCCTCGCCGCACCGCATTCCCTTTGCCGACGCACCCTGGGCGGCCGCCCACATCGGGGTCGCGCTGGTCGGCTACGCCTTCCTGGTCGTCGTCGCGCTGCAGGCGCTGGTCATGACCGGGCTGGAGAAGCGCCTGCATCGCGGCCTCCCCGATGCGGCGACGGGCGCCAGTCCGCCGCTGCTGACGCTCGAGCGCTACCTGTTCCGGCTGATCACCGTCGGTTTCGTGCTGCTGACGCTGACGCTCGTCAGCGGCATCCTGTTCTCGGAGCAGCTGTTCGGCAAGCCGGTCGAGTTCACGCACAAGAACGTGTTCTCGGTCGCCGGATGGCTCGCGTTCGCGATCCTGCTCTTCGGCCGCTGGCGCTATGGCTGGCGGGGTCGCACGGCGCTAAAATGGATTTTGAGCGGGACATTCCTGCTCGCCCTCGGGTATCTGGGCAGCAAGTTCGTGCTGGAGATCCTGCTGCGCCGCTGAGCATTCGGAACAAGGCCGCGGCCCGTACCCTCACCGGCAATCCCACATCGCTTGGACGACATACCCCTAGCTTCCCTCGGTCTCGCGCTGGTCGTCCTGCTGGTCGTGTCGGGCTTCTTCTCGATCGCCGAGACGGCGATGATGGCCGTCAACCGCTATCGCCTGAAGCACCAGGCGCAACGCGGCGCGCGCGGTGCACGGATCGCACTGGCGCTGCTCGCACAGACCGACACCCTGCTCGGCGTCATCCTGCTCGGCAACAACCTGATCAACGCAGCGTCGGCGACGCTCGCCAGCGTGATCACCGTGCGCCTGTTCGGCCAGGGCCAGTGGCCGCTCGCGCTCGGCACCGTCGCGGTGACGTTCCTGATCCTGGTGTTCTCCGAGATCACGCCCAAGGTCGTCGGTGCCGCCTATGCCGACCGCCTGGCGCCGCTGGTCAGCTATGTTCTCGCCCCGATGCTGCGGGTGACCCGCCCGATCGTGTGGTTCGTCAACCTGTTCGTGCAGGGGATGCTGAAGCTCGTCGGCTTCAAGCCGGCCGCCGTGGCGTCGACGACGCTGACCCAGGAGGAGCTGCGCTCGCTGGTGCTGGAGGGCGCGCAGTACTTCCGCGGCAAGCACAAGACGATGCTCGCGAACCTGATGGACCTCGAGGCGATCAGCGTCGACGACGTGATGACGCCGCGCAGCCAGATCCATGCGCTGGACCTTTCGGAAAAGCCGGCGCTGGTGCGCCAGCAGCTCGCGACCTCGTACCACACCCGGTTGCCGGTGTACGACGGCTCGCTGGACAACATCGTCGGCGTGCTGCCGGTGAAGAGCGTCGTCCACGTGCTCGCCGGAGGCGAGCTCGACGCCGAACGGCTGCGGGCGCTGCTGCGCCCTGCCTACTTCGTTCCCCTGGGAACGCCGCTGCTCACCCAGCTGCAGCAGTTCCAGACCGACCGCCAGCGGATCGGCCTGGTCGTCGACGAATACGGCGAGTTGCAGGGACTGGTGACCATCGAGGACATCATCGAGGAGATCATCGGCGAATTCACGACCCAGGCCCCGGGCGGCGCGCAGACCTTCCGCCGCGAGCCCGACGGCAGCGTGATCGTCGACGGCATGGTTCCGCTGCGCAACCTCAACCGGCGCCTGGGGACACAATTCGCGCTGGACGGCCCCAAGACGCTGAACGGCCTGATCGTCGAGCATCTGGGCGAAATACCCGATGCCGGCATCAGTTTCGAGGTCGGGGGACAGCGCGTCGAGATCCTGCAGACGCAGGACCGTGCGGTCAAGGTCGTGAAGCTGCTGCCGCCGGTCGGACGCGCCACCGCGCCTTTACAAACCCAGGTCGAGCGGGCATCATCCTGACACCAAGTTTTATGCGAATGGAATATGCGGTCGGCCACCCGGTCCGGCGCCACTATTCGGCATGACATTTGCTTGAACGGTGTGCTTTCTGGCGGCTTGCGTTCCGACATCGGCCCCTTTCCCGGGATCGGGCGCTGGCGCCAGCGCCCGATGAGCACTAACTGACACGGATATCGATGGCCACCCACGCCGCCACCCGCAACATCAGCGGACTTGCCCGCGCCCTGGCGCAGCACGGGGTCATGTCCGAATCCGAGGCGGAAGCGCTGCAGGGCCAGTCCCACTCGGCGGGAATCTCCTTCGCCGAGCAGGTCCTGTCGGGCAAGCGACTGTCGGCGCAGCAACTCGCGGTGTTCGCATCCCGCGCTTTCGGCGTGCCGCTGCTCGACCTCGCCGGCTTCGACCTCGACCAGGTCAACCGCGAATATTTCGACGCGCGGATGGCCCAGACGCGTCGGGTTCTGCCGCTGCACAAGCGCGGCAACCGCCTCTATGTCGCCACCTCCGACCCCGCAAACCTGCAGGCGCTCGACGAGGTCCGCTTCAAGACCAACCTCGTCGTCGAGCCGGTCGTCGTCGAGGACGACAAGCTGGCGCAGGCGATCGCCAAGATCGCCGAGGCGGCCGGAACCACGCTCAAGGACATCGCGGCACTCGAGGACATCGAGGTCGCCCTCGAGGAAGGCTCCCCGCAGGCCTCGTCGTCCGGCGACGAGGAAAGCGAGGTCGAGGACGCCCCGGTCGTCCGCTACATCCAGAAGGTGCTGCTCGACGCGATCAGCGCCGGTGCCTCGGACATCCATTTCGAGCCCTACGAGCGCTTCTACCGGATCCGCTACCGCCTCGACGGGGTGCTGATGGAAATCGCGCAGCCTCCGCTGGCGATCAAGGACAAGGTCGCCTCGCGGATCAAGGTGATCAGCAAGCTCGACATCTCGGAAAAGCGGGTGCCGCAGGACGGCCGGATGAAGCTCGTGCTGTCGAAGACCCGCGCGATCGACTTCCGCGTCTCGACGCTGCCGACGGTGTTCGGCGAGAAGATCGTCATGCGGATCCTCGATTCGTCGGGGATCCGGCTCGGCATCGAGGCGCTGGGCTACGAGCCCGACCAGCAGCAGGCGCTGCTGGCCGCGATCGGCCGGCCCTACGGCATGATCCTGGTGACCGGCCCGACCGGCAGCGGCAAGACCGTGTCGCTCTACTCGTGCCTGCACATCCTCAACCAGCCCGGCGTCAACATCGCGACCGCCGAGGATCCGGCCGAAATCCAGCTCCCCGGCGTCAACCAGGTCAACGTCAACGAGAAGGCGGGCCTCAGCTTCGCCACCGCGCTGCGCGCGTTCCTGCGCCAGGATCCGGACGTGATCATGGTCGGCGAAATCCGCGACCTCGAGACCGCCGACATCGCGATCAAGGCGGCGCAGACAGGTCACCTGGTGCTGTCGACGCTGCACACCAACGACGCGCCGTCGACGCTGGTGCGGATGATGAACATGGGCGTGGCGCCGTTCAACGTCGCCTCGTCGGTGCACCTGATCGTCGCCCAGCGCCTCGCGCGCAAGCTGTGCCTGCACTGTCGGACTCCCGAAGACATCCCCCCCGAGGCGCTGTTGCGCGCGGGGTTCCGCGAGGAGGATCTCGACGGGACCTGGCAGCCTTTCGGACCGGTCGGCTGCGAGCACTGCAAGAGCACCGGCTACAAGGGGCGCACCGGCGTCTACGAAGTGATGCCGATCAGCGACGACATGCGCCAGCTGATCATGCGCAACGGCAACTCGATCGAAATTGCCGAGCTGGCGGAACGCGAGGGCATGCGCAACCTGCGCCAGTCGGGGCTGCTCAAGGTCAAGGCCGGCATCACGTCCCTCGAGGAAATCGAGGCCGTGACCAACGAGTGAATGCCAGGCGAACGCATTCGAGGACATCCCCATGGCCACCGCAACCATCCCGCGCAGCACCCCGAAGACCCGCGAGTTCACGTTCCTGTGGGAGGGCGTCGACCGCAACAAGAAGCCGGTTCGCGGCGAGATGCGGGCCGTCTCGGAAACCGTCGCGACGAGCAACCTGCGCCGGCAGGGAATCCGCGTCAACAAGATCAAGCGCCAGTCGTTCCGCGGCGGCCGCTCGATCAGCGACAAGGACATCACGTTCTTCACGCGCCAGCTGGCCACGATGCTGAAGGCGGGCGTGCCGCTGCTCCAGTCGTTCGACATCATTGCGCGCGGCAGCAGCAACGCGCGCTTCTCGCGCCTGATGCTCGACCTCAAGAACAAGGTCGAGACCGGGTCGAGCCTGTCGCAGGCCTTCCGCGAGTATCCGGCGCATTTCGATCCGCTCTACTGCAACCTGGTGCAGGCCGCGGAAACCGCCGGCATGCTCGACGCGATTCTCGACCGGCTCGCCACCTACAAGGAAAAGATCCTCGCGATCAAGAGCAAGATCAAGTCGGCGCTGTTCTACCCGATCTCGGTCATCGTGGTCGCGATCGTGGTGGTCTGGGTGATCATGGTGTTCGTGATCCCGGCGTTCAAGCAGGTGTTCACGAGCTTCGGCGCCAACCTGCCGTGGCTCACCCAGGTCGTCATCGACATCTCCGACTTCTTCGTCAAGTGGTGGTGGGCGATCTTCATCGTCATCGTCGGCACCTTCGTCGGCATCCGGCTGATGATCAAGCGCTCGGAGGCGCTGCGCTTCTGGATCCACCGGATGATGCTGAAGCTGCCGATCGTCGGCACCATCCTCGAGAAGGCGACGATCGCGCGCTGGACCCGGACGCTGCAGACGATGTTCGCCGCAGGCGTGCCGCTGGTCGAGTCGCTGGACGCCGTCGGCGGAGCGTCGGGCAACATGGTCTACATGGCCGCGACCAGGCGCATCCAGACCGACGTCAGCACCGGCACCAGCCTCACCAACGCAATGGGGGCGACCAACCTGTTCCCGTCGCTGGTGCTGCAGATGACGCAGATCGGCGAGGAATCCGGGTCGCTGGACAACATGCTCGGCAAGATCGCCGATTTCTACGAGCGCGAGGTCGACGACGCGGTGGCCGCGCTTTCGAGCCTGCTCGAGCCCGTGATCATCGTGTTCCTCGGGGTCGTCGTCGGCGGCCTCGTCGTCGCGATGTACCTGCCGATCTTCAAGCTCGGCGCGGTGATTTGACGCTGCGCAGCGCGGCGCCCGGCTCCGCGAACCGCGCCCGCGCGGGCTGACGGGCGCGCCGCGATGCTCGAGAATCCCGCCGCCGTGGTCGCGATCGCACTGGTCGTCGGCCTGTGCGTCGGCAGCTTCCTCAACGTGGTCATCCATCGCCTGCCGAAGATGATGGAGCGCGACTGGCGCGCGCAGTGCGCGGAGATGCGCGGCGAGCCGGTGCCGCAGGAGGACCCGCCGGTCTACAACCTCGCCGTGCCGCGCTCGGCCTGCCCCGATTGCGGCCACCGCATCGGCGCGCTGGAGAACGTTCCCGTCGCCTCGTGGCTCGCGCTTCGCGGCCGGTGCTCGGGCTGCGGCAAGGCCATTTCCCCGCGCTACCCGCTGGTCGAGGTCCTGGGCGGACTGCTCGCCGCCTACGCCGTCTGGCGGTTCGGGGCGACGTGGAAGGGCCTGGGCGCCTGCGTGCTGCTGTGGGCCCTCACCGCGCTGACGTTCATCGATTTCGACACCCAGTACCTGCCCGACAACCTTACGCTGCCCCTGCTGTGGGCGGGGCTCGTCGCCAACCTGTTCGGCGTCTTCGTGCCGCTCGCCGACGCGGTGATCGGCGCCATCGCCGGCTATCTCGCGCTGTGGATCGTGTACTGGGTGTTCAAGCTCGTCCGGGGCAAGGAAGGGATGGGCTACGGCGACTTCAAGCTGCTCGCCGCGCTCGGCGCCTGGCTCGGCTGGCAGATGCTGCCGCTGATCGTGCTGCTGTCCTCCATCGTGGGCGCGGGCATCGGCCTCACGCTGATCGCCTTCAAGGGCCGCGACCACAGCGTGCCGCTGGCGTTCGGGCCCTACCTCGCGATCGCCGGCGGCATCGCGCTGTTCTTCGGCCCTGCGCTGGTCAGGAGCTATCTGCCGTGACGGGCCGGCTGGTCGTCGGGCTCACCGGCGGCATCGGCAGCGGCAAGTCGAAGGTCGCCGCGGCATTCGCCACCCGCGGTGCCGACGTCCTCGACGCCGACGACGTCGCGCACGCGATCAGCAAGCGGGGCCAGGCCGGCCACCGGGCCGTCGTCGATGCGTTCGGTCCCGGGTTCGTCGGTGCGGACGGCGAGCTCGACCGTGCGCTGCTGCGCAGCCGCGCGTTCGCGGACCCGGCGTTCAGGCGCAGGCTCGAAGCGCTGCTGCACCCGCTGATCGCCGCGCGCATCGAGGAAGCGATCGAGCGCTGGCGCGCGCCCTACGGCCTGCTGGTCGTGCCCCTGCTGCTCGAGCGCGGCGGACTCCGCTCGCGGGTCGCGCGCGTGCTCGTCGTCGACTGCCCCGAGGAGGAACAGGTCCGCCGCGTACGGCTGCGCAGCGGCCTCCCCGAAGACGAGGTGCGCAGGATCATGGCGACGCAGCTGACGCGTCCCGCGCGCCTCGCGCTGGCCGACGATGTGATCGACAACGCTGGTCCCGAGGCCGCCCTCGAAGCCCAGGTCGAGCGGCTCGACCGACGCTATCGCGAGCTCGCGAGGCAGGCGCAGGACACGGCCGAAACGAGAAAATCGTGATCCGAACGGCGTGATTGAGGCAGAATGGCGCCCTGACCCGATCGTGCCCCGCTTGTGATTCGCTACGAGCATCCGCTGAACGAACGAATCCGCACGCTGATGCGGCTCGAGGACCTGTTCGCGCGGGTCGCGTTCTTCGCCGCGCGCGACACCGCTCACGATCACCACGCCGCGCTGCTGTCGCTGTTCGAGATCACCGACGTCGCGGCGCGCGCCGACCTGAAGACCGAGCTCCTGCAGGAACTCGAGCGCCAAAAGCAGGTCCTGGGTCCCCTGCGCAGCAACCCGCAGATCGACCAGCAGACGCTGGCGAGCCTGCTCACCGACATCGACCAGGTCACCGCCCGGCTGCTCGCCCAGGCCGGCAAGGTCGGCATGCACCTGCGCGAGAGCGAGTGGCTGATGGCGATCAAGCAGCGCGCCGCGATCCCGGGCGGCGTGTCGGAGTTCGACCTGCCCGCCTACCATCACTGGCTGCACCGCGATGCCGCGTCGCGGCACCGCGATCTCGCCGGCTGGATCGAGCCTTTCGAGCCGATCCGCATCGGCTCGGCGATCGTGCTGCGCCTGCTGCGCGAGAACAGCCGCTCGAGCCGGCACACTGCTTATCACGGCGTCTTCCAGCTGATGCTGACGACGACCAAGGTCGCGCAGCTCTTGCGCCTCACCCTCGAGCAGGACCCGCCCTGCGTGCCCGAGATCAGCGCCAACAAGTACGCGCTCAACATCCGCTTCATCGGCGTGTCGGGCATGAACCGCGGCAACGTCGTCGACGACGACATCGAGTTCGAGCTGACGTTCTGCAATCTCTGAATCCGCGCCTGATCGCGCATCTCGACATGGACGCGTTCTACGCGTCGGTCGAGCTGTTGCGCTATCCGGAGCTCGCCGGCCGCCCGGTCGTCATCGGCGGCGGCCGGGCCCACCGGCCCGTCGAGCGCGTCGACCCAGCCACCGGGGCGGTCACGCGCAGCTTCTCGACGCTGCTAGGCTATGCCGGCCGCGGGGTGATCACCACCGCGACCTACGAGGCGCGGGCGCTCGGTGTCCACTCGGCGATGGGCATGATGAAGGCTGCGCTGCTCGCCCCCGATGCCGTCCTGCTGCCGGTCGACTTCGACGCCTACCGCCATTATTCGCGGCTGTTCAAGGCGGCGGTGCGCGGGATCGCGCCGCGCATTGAGGATCGCGGCATCGACGAGATCTACATCGACCTGACCGAGGTGCCGGCCCCCGCGGGCACCGTCGCGCTCGCACAGTCGATCAAGGACGCGGTGAAAGCCGCGACGGGACTCTCCTGCTCGATCGGCCTCGCGGCGAACAAGCTGCTCGCGAAGATCGCGTCGGATCTCGACAAGCCGGACGGGCTGACGGTGATCGGCGACGGCGATCTCGAGCGCCGCATCTGGCCGCTGCCTGCGCGCAGGATCAACGGCATCGGTCCCAAGTCGGCCACCCGGCTGGCCGAGCTGGGCATCCACACGATCGGCGATCTCGCAGGCACCGACCGCGACGTCCTGGTCGCGCGTTTCGGCCGGGCGCAGGGTGAATGGATGCACGACGCCGCGCAGGGCATCGATGCGCGCGAGGTCGTCACCCACAGCGAACCGAGGTCGATCAGCCGCGAGACGACGTTCGAGCGCGATCTCTCTGCGACGCGCGACCGGGAAACGCTGTCGCGGATCTTCACCGGACTGTGCGACGGCGTCAGCGAGGACCTGCGGCGCAAGGGCTACGCGGGCAGGACGATCGGGGTCAAGCTGCGCTACGACAACTTCGTCACCGTGACGCGCGACCGGACGATCGCAGTGCCGACCCAGGATGCGGCAACGATCAGGCGCGCGGCCGGCAGCTGCCTGCGGCGCGTCGCGCTCGAGCGCAGGATCAGGCTGCTGGGCGTTCGCGTCGCCGGCTTGATTCCGGCCGGCGACGTCGCCACGTTCATCGCCACGCCCGTCCGCGCAGATGAGACCCCGTCGCTGTTCGACGCCATCGCGGAGCCCGACCGATGACCACCCCGCCCCGCATCGTCAAATGCCCGCAGTGCGGCGCGCCCGTGCCCTGGACCGCCGAATCCAAATGGCGTCCGTTCTGCTCGGAGCGCTGCAAGACGATCGACCTCGGAGCCTGGGCGAGCGAGCGCTACCGGATCGCGACCCCCGAAGCGCCCGATGACGAGGATTCCGTGCCGGACGACACCGGCCGCGACCAAACCTAGCCGGCCGGCCAGGCCGCGCGCCGCAACGCAACGCCGTGGGCGCCGTGATCGATCGCCGCTTCGAGATCGTCACCGGTCAGGCCGCCCAGCGCGTAGACCGGCAGTCGCGTTCCCGCCACCATGCGCGCGAACGCCTCCCAGCCCAGCGGGATCGCCTGCGGGTGGGTGGGCGTCGGGCGCACCGGTCCCAGCACCGCGAAATCGACGTCGAGTTGCGCCGCGCGTGCGAGGTCGTCGCGTGCGTGGCACGACGCTGCGACCATCAGGTCGCCCGGCCGCGACGTGGCTTGCG
>DATGDG010000271.1:0-4788 GCA_035311025.1 Casimicrobiaceae bacterium | reverse complement strand
CCTCGGCGCTGCCGGTGGCCATGTCCGAAGGAATGCAGCCGTCGACGCAGTTCAGGACCTGAACGACCCGCCACTCCTGGCCTTTCGCCGAATGGATCGTCGAGAGGGTCAGCCAGTCCTCGTCCTGCAGCGGATCGGCGGCCTCGCCCGACGTCACCGCGGGCGGGTCGAGCGTCAGCTCGGTGAGGAAACGCTCGCGGGTCGCGAAGGTCGAGGCGATGCGGCGCAGCTGCGCGAGATCCGGCGCCCGGATTGCCGCATCCTCGTACAGGCGGTCGAGCTGCGGCTCGTACCACGCGAGCAGCGCGTCCATTCCGCAAGGCCAGTCGTCGCGCTCGCCGTGCAGGGTTTCGCACAGGCGCAGCAGTCCCGGCCACGCCTGCGACGCGGCGGCCGGCGCCGTGAACTCGCGCATCGCCGACAGCATGTCGGTCGATGCTGCCAGCGCGTCGAGCCACCGGCCTGCGGTCGCGGGGCCGATCCCGGGCAGCAGCCGCAGCGTCCGGAAACCCGCGAGCCGCCCCCGCGGGTTCTCGATCCAGCGCAGCAGCGACAACACGTCCTTGACGTGCGCCGCATCGAGGAAGCGCAGCCCGCCGAACTTGACGAAGGGAATGTTGCGCCTGGCGAGCTCGAGCTCGAGCATCGCGCTGTGGCTCGACGTGCGGAACAGCACCGCCTGCCGCTTGAGCGCGATCCCGTTCTCGCGGTGGCGCAGCACCTCCTCCGCCACGTGCTGCGCCTGCGCCATCTCGTCGGCGACGGTGACGAGCCGCGGCCGCTCGCCGCCCGACCGGTCGGTGACGAGGTTCTTCGCATAGCGCTCGCGCGCCAGCGCGATCACCGCGTTGGAAGCGTCGAGGATCGCCGCCGTCGAGCGATAGTTGCGGGTGAGCGTGATCACGTCCGCCGGAGGATCGTACTGGCACGGGAAATCGAGGATGTTGCGCACGGTCGCGGCGCGAAAGCCGTAGATCGCCTGCGCATCGTCGCCGACGACGGTCACGCCACGGCCGTCGGGCTTCAATGCCCGCACGATCGATCCCTGCAGCCGATTGGTGTCCTGGTACTCGTCGACCAGCACATGGTCGAAGCGCGCCCCGACTTCCTGCGCAAGCGCTGGCACGTTCATCAGCGCTGCCCAGTACAGCAGCAGATCGTCGAAATCGAGGACCTGCTGCGCCTGCTTGGCCTCGACGTAGGCGTCGAACAGGCGGCGCAGCTCCTCTTCCCAGTCGGCGCACCACGGATAGGTGGTTCGCAGCACGTCGGCCAGCGGCGCCTCCGAGTTGACGCTGCGCGAATAGATCGCGACGCAGGTCGCCGCACCCGGGAAGCGGCCCTTCAGGGGATCCACGCCGAGGTGATCGTGGCGAACCAGGCCCATCAGGTCTTCCGAATCGCCGCGATCGTGAATCGTGAAGTTGGACGCGAGGCCGATGCGTTCGGCGTATTCGCGCAGGATGCGCGCGCCCACGCTGTGAAACGTCCCGCTCCATCCGAACGCCGGCGGACGGTCGGCCGGCATGCCGTTGAGCTGCGACTGCAGCGCCTTCGCGACCCGCCGCTCGAGTTCCGCCGCGGCGCGCCGGCTGAAGGTCAGCAGCAGCAGGCGCTGCGGATCCAGGCCGCCCGCGACCAAGTGGGCGACGCGATGCGCGAGCGTGCTGGTCTTGCCGGTGCCGGCGCCAGCGATCACCAGCAGCGGCCGCGCCATCCCGGCATCGCTGCCGTGAAAGGCGGCGCGATGCTGCGCGTCGTTGAGCACCTGGGTCGGGCGGGCGGTGGCGGTCACGGTCATGGGCGCTCGGTCGCGGTCGGTCTGCAGCGCCGGCATCGGCGGCTGTTCGTCCGCAGCGAACGCGGCGGCGCGGTCCGAACGTTCGTTCGGGCACTATAGCATTGTGCAACGCGCGGATCGAGTGCCGCCGCAAGGCCGCCCGATGTCACCCGCGGCGGGCCGGATGCCCGCGTCAGCCCGCGGAGGGTCGTACCGCGACGAGGTCGATCAGCGCCGACATGCCGCTGTGGCCCCGCCCTTCGCGGACTTCGGCGTCGTAGGCCTCGAGCACGCGGATGTCCCAGTCGGCGAACTCTTTCTCGACCCATTCGCGCGTGTACATGTGCTCGCGCCGCGGCGGGCCGCCCGTGCCGTAATCGACCTGCTCGGGTCGGTATCCCTCGAGCAGGAACACGCCGCCGGGCACGACCGAAGCTTTCATCGCGGCGAGCGCAGCCTCGCGGCGATCGGGAGGCAGGAACTGGATGAAGATCGCCGCGATCGCGTCGTAGCGCGACGCCGCCCACGGCCAGTGCTCGAGGTCACCGAGCTGGTGATCGACCCTCACGCCGCGCCGCTTGGCGAGCGCGCGCGCCTTTTCGACGGCGTTGGGCGCGAAGTCGAACGCAGTGACCTCGAACCCCTGTTCGGCGAGCCAGACGCTGTTGCGTCCCTCGCCGTCGGCGACGCACAGCACCCGGCTGCCCGGCCGCAGCCAGCCCACCTGCTTGCGCAGGAAGGCATTCGGCGCCTCGCCGAACAGGTAATCAGCGCTCGCGTAGCGCTCGTTCCACGTCTCGCGGGGATTGTCGAAACCGGCCATGGCGGGGTGTGCAGGAGAGCATCGGTGAGTCCCACGCGGTTGCATGGGGAACCGGGTGCGATCATAGCAGCGCGATCGAAGGCCACGCCCGCCGCGCGTCTAGCGCAAGCGATGGCCGATCGGCGGAGGCGCGAGGTCCAGGATCTTCCGGTAGAGCAGCGCAGCCTCGTCTTTCGGCCGGATGCCGTACAGCGGATTGTCGTTCTCGGCGAACGCCGCGGCGATGCGCACCCAGTCGTCGTCGGTCAGCGCCCGTTCCGCCAGCGGCATCAGCACGTCCTCTTCCTTGCGGATGTGCTCCCACTGGAAATGCGCGTAATCCTCGACGGCACTCGCGAACGGCGCCGCTCCGCCGCGATCGCGCTCGAACGCGGCCAGTGCACGACCCAGCGCCCCGATGCGCGCTTCGCCCTCGCGATGCTCGGCCTCGAGGGCGTCGATCAGTCCGGCCGCCGAGGGATCGCGCTCGCGCAGGCTGCAGAACAGGTAGCGACTTTCCTTCGGATGATGCCAGCGATCCGGATACTCGACGATGTAGTCGAGCATCGCGTGCAGCAGCCTGACGTCGGCGCTCGTGGCGCCTGCACTCGCGTCGCGCATCCCCCGTGCGACGAAGCGCAGGCTGTAGAGCACCGCCGCGATCGCCAGGTGCTCGTCGCGGATGATCCGGATCGCCGTACGCTCCATGGTTGCGAACCGGTCAATAGGTCTCGATGTGCAGCCGGCTCTTGGCGAGCAGCTGGGGCTTGATCGCGTCCCAGTCGATTCCGCGCTGTGCGCAGACGTCGCGGAACGCG
Source organism: Casimicrobiaceae bacterium (assembly GCA_035311025.1). Classification (GTDB taxonomy): domain Bacteria; phylum Pseudomonadota; class Gammaproteobacteria; order Burkholderiales; family Casimicrobiaceae; genus VBCG01. Next base: position 1,388 of record DATGDG010000271.1, on the reverse strand, counting down.
TCGATCACCCCCGCCTCCATGCCCTTGAGGCCGCACAGGTAGATGTAGCAGTCGTCGTCCTGCAGCAGCTTCGCCACGTCGTCGCCGCGCGCACGGATCAGGTCCTGCACGTAGGTCTTGGACCGTCCGGGCTCGCGCGAGAACGCGAGGTTGATGTCGATGAACTCCTTGGGGAGCTTCATCAGCGGACCGAAATACGGAAGCTCGTCCTGGCGCCGCGCACCGAAGAACAGCATCAGCTTCCCGCCCTCGTCGAGGGCCGTCCGCCGGCGCCGGCGTTCGGTCATCGCGCGCATCGGCGCGGAACCCGTGCCGGTGCAGATCATCATGATCGACGCGCCCGGATGGTTGGGCATCAGGTAGCTGGCGCCGTAGGGCCCGACGACGCTGACCTTGTCCCCGATGGCCAGATCGCACATGTAGTTCGATCCGACCCCGCGCACCGGCTGCCCTGCGTGATCCTCGGTCACCCGCTTGATCGTCAGGGCGACGTTGTTGTGACGCGGTCGCTCGCCGTCGCGGGGACTGGCCACCGAATACAGGCGGACGCCGTGCGGCCTGCCGTCGTCCTGCGTCCCCGGCGGGATGATCCCGAGCGTCTGGCCCTCGAGGACGGGAAACGCCGTGGTGCCGAAGTCCAGCACGATGTGCCGGATGTCGGCCGACGCGTCGGCGCCGGTCAGGCGGTAGTTGCCGGTGACGGTCGCGATCGCCGGCCTGGCGATCGAGTACAGGTTGACGTAGGGATGCGACGCCGACCACGGCGGGGACGCGAGCCCGCCCTGCCCCGCCGTCGCGACCTCCGTCAGTTCCCGCACCTCGCTCGGGACGCCCTCCTCGGGCACGCCGTCGAGCTCGGCGTTGGGCGGCAGCACGTCCCAGGCGAGCTGCTCGTCCAGCGTGTAGGGCGTCGCCTTCGGGACGTTGCGCCAGTTGTCGATCGCGCCGGTCGGACAGGGCGGGATGCACAGGCCGCAGGAATTGCAGGTCTCGAACCTGACGACGTAGTTGCGCGAGTCGTGGGTGATCGCGTTGATCGGGCAGGTCGCCTCGCAGGTGTTGCAGCGAATGCAGACCTCGGGATCGATCAGATGCTGGCGCGCGTATTCGCTGGTCGGGGCGCTCGCAGCGGTCACTGGGCTACCTTCGTGCTGCGCACTCCGGTATTCGCCCTCGGGGCGGCCCGTCGGACTCATGCCCGGTCCTCCTCTGTTGCGCGGACGATGCTGCCGCTCACCCGAAGCGCACGTACTCGAAATTCACCGGCTGGCGATTGATGCCGATCGCCGGCGGCGCGATCCAGTTCGCGAACTTGCCGGGCTCGGCCACGCGTCCCATCAGCGACGCGACGAAGGCGCGGTCGGCGGCGGAGGGCAGCCATTGCAGGT
>DATGDG010000270.1:0-9232 GCA_035311025.1 Casimicrobiaceae bacterium | reverse complement strand
CTGCCTGGTCGATGCTTCCCCGCTTGTACACGTTGGCGTAGAGCGCCGACTGCGAGTTCGTGACCGCCGCGACGATCGCGTCGCGCTGCGCGGCCCAGATCTGTCGTGCCGCGGCGTAGGTCGCGGCCAGCGCCGTCGTGTCGACCGGCGCTACCGGCGCGTCGAGGTCCGCGGGCCACACGGGTTTTGCCATTGGCTTGGCGAGGCTGCGCAGCAGCAGCTTCGCGTACTTGTCCGGCGAATCCTTGTTCTGGAGCAGGTGGGCGGCGAGTTCCGTCGCGAGGCCGGCATCGGCGACGCGACGCCGCCAGAAGTCATGGACGGCCTCCATGACCATGTCACGGTCGTCGGTCACTGGCTGGAGCGAAAGTGGCAGGCCCGCGGAGAACGAGGCGTCTGCGAGCGCACGCTGGCAGAAACCGTGGATGGTGAAGATCGCGGCTTCGTCGAAGAACTGCAGCGCCTGGTCGAGGCCGCGTTCGAGTTGCGGGCGCCCGATGCCGGCATTCCGCTCGACCGCCTTCACGAGTTCCGGCACGAACGGGTCTCCGGAGACTCCGTTCGCGTCGTCGCCTCGCAGACAGGCCAGCGTTTCGACGATCCGCGCCCGAATGCGCTCGCGCAGCTCGGCGGTGGCTGCATTGGTGAAGGTGACGACCAGGATCTGCTCGACCGCGAGCCCGCGTTCGAGCAGCAGTCGCAGGTAGAGCCCGCAGATGTTCCAGGTCTTGCCGGTGCCCGCCGACGCCTCGATCAGGTTGACGCCGTCGAGGCTGCAGCCGAACACGTCGAATTCCGCCGGAGCGTTCATGCGCCGGACTCCAGGCGGTCGTCGGCGATGACGTCGAGGAGCGGCCGGAACACCGCCTTCGCGCATTCGGTGAATTCGTCGTCGAGCGGGTCTTCCACGCCGCGCAGCGCGAGGCGGTAGGCGGGGTCGCGGTCTTCGCCGTGTTCGTTGAAGCGCGTGGTGTGCCAGGCGCCCGCGGCCCTGGACAGGTTCCCGCCTTCGCTCACGTACTTCCACGCGGACTTGGGGAAAAAGTGGAGGGGCCGCCGGAGACCTTCTCGGTAGAGCCCGAGAAGTCCGTCGAGGCGCTCTCGCGCGTCGTCGATCGGAGGCAGGACGTAACGACCGTCGCGCGAGTGCCAGGTCGTCTGCGTGGTGACCCCGGCGGGCGCCATGGCGTTGACGAACAGGTGCGCGATCCAGCCGCTCAGGTAATCGCGGGCACGCGCGTCGTCGTAGCGCTGACGGATCAAACCGCTCGGGCGCAAGTCGCCGAAGCCGCCGGTCAGGCGCCAGCTTTCGCCGCCGATCGTGAAATCGAGCGTTGCGCTGGCCGGCGCGACCGGCGGCTCGGCGAGCGCGGGTGCGACTGAACGCGCGAACGCAGCGAGGCGCTGCAGCTCGCGCTCGAGTTCGATGTCGCCCAGGCGCCCGTCCGGATATTCGATGCCGGCCCGGGCGAATTCGCGGACCTCGGCGACGCTCGCACCCTCCAGCAATCGCGGCAACACGCGCTTCGCCAGGGCGTCGCGCGCGGGCCAGTCGGGAAGGAAAGGCTCGTCGTCCTGCAGTTCCTCGTCGCCTTGGGGCAGCGCGATGCCCAGGCGCTCGCGCAACAGGTAGCGACAGGGATTTGCGAAGAACCGGAGGAGATTGTCCAAGGTGACCTCGCGGAACTCCGGACCGGGGCTGGCCAGGGGAAGCTGGAAGAACCTCTGCTGCGGTTCGGTCGCCGCGTTCCCGTCTTCGGCTTCGTCCTCGTCGCCGGATTGCGCCAAGGCCGCGCGTTCCTGGTCGGAGGCCGCCGCTGCGAGGCCTCCTCCGGTCGCGGCCGCCGCATCGGCCCGGAATGCAGCCGCGCCCAACCGCTGTCGCAGCGCTTCGCAATATTCGTCGTTGAAGCTGCGGCGGCGCGGATCGGCATCCGGCTCGAAGCAGTCGAGGGAGAACGCCTGCAGCGGGTGCAGGACGACGAGCCGCGCCCGCGCGGCCTGCAGCGATTCCGGCGTGAACGGCGCCCGGTCGGTGGCCGCGGCGCAGTAGTCGAGCAATTCCGCGACCAGCACCGACGGCGGCAGGGGCGCGTTGTCGCGCACGCTGCGTCCGGTGTAGCTGAGGTAGAGGCGATCCCTGGCGGCGAGGAGCAGGTCGAGGAACACGTTGCGCTCGTCGAGGCGACGCTGCCGGTCGCCACGCTGCGGGTCGCGCGCCAGCAGGTCGAACTCGCGTGGCTGCTGCGTCGAAGGGAAGGCGCCGTCGTTCAATCCCAGCACGCACACGAACCGGTAGGGCAGGTTGCGCAGGCTGGACATGGTGGCGAACGTGACCGCGCCGCCGGGCATGCCCCCGCGCGTCGGATCGTCGAGCAGCGCCTGCAACGCGCTGCGGACGACTTCGGTTTCGAGCGCGCGGCTCGTCCCGCCGTGGGCCATGTTGGCGCACAGGTCGTGGATGGCGGCGACGGTTTCGCGCTGATCGTCGATCTCGTCGCCGGCGGGCGCGACGAAGGCGTCGATCACGCCCAGCAGCGCGTCCTGCCACTCGGCCGGCGACTTCGGATGCGCGAGCTCATCATGCAGGCGCTCGAGCTGGCGGAAGAATTCGCGGAAGCTGCCCAGCGCCAGTGCACCTGAGCCTTCCGCATCGCCGGCGGGCAGGCGCGCGTTGAGCGGCGCCGTTGCGCCGGCCGGGAGCGCGTAACCGAGGAACAGGCGATCGAGGCCGTCATTGAAACTGTGGCGGCCGATCGCCGGCAGACCGAGCTCGCCGCGATGGCGACCGTCGATGCCCCAGCGGATCCCCGATTCGCCGATCCACGCATGGATTGCGTCGAGGTCCGCGCCATCGATCGCGAACCGGCGGGCGATGATCGGCTGCTGCAGCAGCTCGAACACGGCGCTCGCCTGGAACCGCGAGGTCGCGACGGCGAGCACCGTCAGCAGCGCCTGCGCGCAGGGATTGAGCACGCTCGCCGGCCTGCCGGTGATCGCGTAGGGAATCTGCCGCGCCTTCGGGGCATTGCCGAACACCGCGTCGATCAGCGGGGCGGTGGCCTCGAGGTCCGGCGTCACCACCAGGATGTCGGACGGTCGCGGCGGATGCTCGGCGGCGAAGACTGCGAGCAGCTGGTCCTGCAGCACCTCGAGCTCGCGCGTTGCGGAGTGGCAGACGTGGACTTCCATGCTGCGGTCGTCGTCGGCGAGGGAAATGCTTCCCCGCAGCGGATCGGTGAGGTCGAGGATCGCGCCCTGGATCTGCGCGAGCAGCGTCCTGGTCTCTGGGGCTGCGAAGTCGGCGTCGTCGACCACCGCCGCGCTGTCGTTCTGCAGCAGCAGGTCGATGTGTGCCTGCGTCTGCTTGCCCCACGCGGCCAGCAGGCGGTTGCCGACTTCATGGTGGCCGGCGCGACCCTTCGCAGCAAGGTACGAAAGGCGCCTGGCGTCGACGATCTCGAACCAGTATTCGCGGCAGGGGTTCAGCACGTACAGGCGCAGGTCGATCCACTGCGCCAGGCGATCCAGGATGTCGAGGTAGAGCGGCGGCGTGGTCGGCAGGCAGAAGACGTGCGCTGCGGCCGGCAGCCCGGCCCGCGCCGGGGCATCGGGGCCCATCTTGCTCATCGCGTCGAAGAAGACCACCGACGGATGCCGGCTGTCGGTGCCGAGGTCGCGCGCGATGCGCCGCCAGAGTGCGGCCTGCCAGCGCTCGTCCTGCTTGCGTGCACCGTCGAGGCCTTTGATGCCGGCCGGCTTGCCCTCGAGCCACGCCGCAAGCCAGCTCGGACGGTAGGTCAGGTAGTGCTCGAGCAGCGTCGCGGCATTGGCGGCGAGCTCGTAGCGCATGACCTCGTCGGCGTGGCGCAGGTAGCCGGCGAGCGGCGGATGCTCGGCGACGAACGTCTTTTCCTGGAAGATCGCGAGCACGCGCCAGGTCAGCACCGACGCGGTGAAAGGCGACATCTCCGACACCGCGACGACGTGCCCGATCTGCCGCCACAGCCACTGGGCGAGAAACGAAAACCGGACGTTCGAGCAGATCCCGAACCGGTCGGCCGCCGCGAGCTCGACCCGGCGCCTCATCGCTGCGCTGGGCACGATGATCTCCTCGCCTGCGAACGGCGAGGGGGGCGGCGTGGCCATTGCGTCGAGCAGGGCGTCCTGCAGGTGCTCGAAGCGGTTGGAGAACTTGATGTGCAGCATGCGCGGCGCTACCGGCGGGACCCGATTGCGCTACAGAACAGAGGTCGTCGGTCTGGGCTTGGGGCAGGGCGATGCATACGGGAGTTCGGTAGGGGCGGGCTATGGTAACGCGCGCAGGCGACACGCTGCGTCGCGGACCGGCGCGCGCGCTTTCCATTGGGAAGCGCTTCCGCTAGATTTTGATCCACAGCGGGAGCACGACCGCAGATTGCCGGGACTGCTGCTCCGACGACCCAGAACCGCCGGAGATGCTCGTGCGCCGCTCGCGCCTCGCCAAGTGCTCGGCGCACCAGGCAGCGGAGTTCTACGTGCCTAGTCCTTCGACCTGCCGGGCAAGGCGCTCGGCCTCGCTTCTCGGGATCCTTCCTGCGATTCCGATCGCGGGGCGCGCCTCCAGCATCTGCGCGAACGCGGCGCGCACCTGCCTGGGCGTGACCGCAGCGATGCCGGCAAACAACTCCTCGCGCGAGCGCACGCGACCCAGCGCGTAGAGGTCGAGCGCAGCCTGCTCCAGCCGCCGTGACGGCGCTTCGTGCGCGGACAGGATGCTCACACCCGCCTGGTTGCGGGCGCGCTGGAGCCCGACGCGGTCGGTCGCCCCGACGTGCTGGTGCAGCAGCCGGGTGACCGCGCGGACGTACTCGCGAAGGTGCCCGGGCGCGGTCGACGCCTCGATCACGAACTGACCGTAGGCGTCCTTCACGTCGGTCCAGCAGTCCGCGTGGTAGACGAGGCCGCGCCGCTCACGCAACTGGTCGAGCAACGGGGAGCTCATGCCTTCGCCCAGCAGCGCCGCAGCGACGACGAAGGCCTGGTGCGCGGCCGGCAGGGCAGGCGTCGGGAAACCCAGGACGACGTGCACCAGGCTCGATCCCGGCAGCGGACACACGCGGGTCCCGCCGCGCCAGGCGGGCGCCGCAAAGAGGTTGTCGCTGCCAGCCGGCATGTCGCCGAATGCCGCCCGTGCCGCGGCGATGATGCGGTCCGGATCGACATTGCCGGCGACGCCGACGATGGTGTTCGCGGCGGTGTACTGCTGCCGCACCCAGGTCACGAGCTCGTTGCGGGTGAACCTGCGGATGTTGGCCCGCGTGCCGATTACCGGGCGGGCGGCAGGATGCGCGCCGAAGCAGGCCCGGTCGAACTGCTTGAACGCCGTCGCCATCGCGTCGTCCTCGTCGTCGGCGTACTCGTGGAGGATGACGTTGCGCTCGCGCTCGAGCTCGGCCTTTGGAAAGGTGCTCTCGCGCACGATGTCGCCCAGCATCCGTACGCATGCCACGGCGTCCCGCGCCAGGCCGCGCATGTGGAACGCCGTGTGATCCTTGTCGGTGTGGGCGTTGACCTCGGCGCCCAGGCGCTCGGCGTCGAGGTTGATCTGCTGGCAGTCGCGCGAGCGCGTGCCCTTGAAGGCCATGTGCTCGATGACGTGGCCGATGCCGTTCAGGCGTGCGCTTTCGTGCTGGCTGCCGCTGCGCACGAACACGCTGACCGCAGTGGTCGCCAGATGCGGAAGAGGAACGACGACCACGCGCGCGCCGTTGGCGAGCGTGGCGATCACCGCGCCCCGATCGCGCGGGTGGACAACGGCGTTCGGCATGCGGCGGTTCAGCGAGCGGCAGGCGGCGCCTGCGGCCGCGATGGAGGCGTCATCGAGGGCTGATCGTACAGGCCACGCGCCACGGACACTACGCGTCGGATCCGCAACGAAGCGACAATTCCATGAGCGGGCGCCGCGACTCCCAGGTTCCAGCTTGCGTCGGGGCTACGGGCGAGGCATTGGGGCGGATCGCGATGCTCCATTTGGAACACCTCGACGCACTCCTTCGATGCGACGATGGCGGAGAAGGAAAAAGGCCTTGATTTCTCAAGGCCTTTCGCGATTCTGGTGGAGACGAGGAGGATCGAACTCCCGACCTTCGCATTGCGAACGCGACGCTCTCCCAGCTGAGCTACGTCCCCATGGACCGCGGATTATAGCTCAAGCGGCGGACCGGGGTAGCGTTCCCGGCAGCAGCACGCTGCGGTCGATGTCGCGCACCTTGGTGCGCCCGCAGAATGCCATCGTCAGGTCGAGTTCGTTGCGGATGATCTCCAGGGCCTTGGTGACGCCGGCCTCGCCCATCGCGCCCAGTCCGTAGATGAACGAGCGGCCGATCAGCGTTCCCTTGGCGCCCAGCGCCAGCGCCTTCAGGACGTCCTGGCCGGAACGGATGCCGCCGTCCATCCACACCTCGATGCGCGAGCCGACCGCCTCGACGATCGCCGGCAGGGCCTCGATCGACGACGCTGCGCCGTCGAGTTGGCGGCCGCCGTGGTTGGAGACGACCAGCGCATCGGCGCCCGAATCGGCCGCGAGTCGTGCATCCTCGGGGTCCTGGATGCCCTTGAGGATCAGCTTGCCGCCCCAGCGCTTCTTGATCCATTCGACGTCGCCCCAGTTGAGCGCGGGATCGAATTGCGAATTGGTCCACGACGCGAGCGACGCCATGTTCCCCACCCCTTCCACGTGCCCGACCACGTTGCCGAACTGGCGGCGCCGGGTGCCGAGCATCCCGAGGCACCAGCGCGGCTTGGTCGCGAGGTTGATCAGGTTCGAGAGCGTCGGCTTGGGAGGCGCCGTCAATCCGTTCTTCAGGTCCTTGTGGCGCTGGCCGAGGATCTGCAGGTCGAGCGTCAGCATCAGCGCCGAGCAGCGCGCGGCCCTGGCGCGTTCGATCAGGCGTTCGGCGAAAGGACGGTCGCGCATCACGTAGAGCTGGAACCAGAATGGCTTCTTGGTATGCGCCGCGATGTCCTCGATCGAGCAGATGCTCATCGTCGACAGCGTGAACGGGACCCCGAACTTCTCCGCGGCGCGTGCGGCGAGGATCTCGCCGTCGGCGTGCTGCATGCCGGTGAGCCCCACCGGGGCCAGCGCCACCGGCATCGCGACGTCCTCGCCGATCATCTGCGTGCGCACCGATCGGTTCTCGAGGTTGACGGCCACGCGCTGGCGCAGCTTGATCTTCTGGAAGTCGGCCTCGTTCGCTCGGTAGGTGCCCTCGGTCCACGAGCCGGAATCGCAGTAGTCGTAGAACATGCGGGGCACGCGTCGCTTGGCGAGCACGCGCAGGTCCTCGATGCAGGTGATGGTGGTCATGGCGCGGGTCCGGGCAGGGGGTGGCCAGCCGACATTGTAGGGGCAACGCGCCCTGCTAAACTTCCGCGACGAAAAGCGGAGGCGAGCATGTCCAAGCAGGTGATCCACAGTCCGGATGCCCCGGCGGCGATCGGCCCCTATTCGCAGGCGATCCGCGCCGGTGACATGCTGTACATGTCGGGGCAGATTCCGCTCGATCCCAAGACGATGCAGATCGTCGAGGGGATCGAGGCGCAGACGCACCAGGTGTTCAGGAACCTGCGTGCGGTTGCGGGCGCGGCAAATGCGACGCTCAACGACATCGTCAAGCTCTCGATCCTGCTCGTCGACCTCGCCGATTTCGCCAAGGTCAACGAGATCATGGCGACGTATTTCGGGGCGCCCTATCCGGCGCGCGCGACGTTCCAGGTGGCGGCGTTGCCGCGCGGCGCGCGCATCGAGGTCGACGCGACACTGGCGCTGCCGGCCAGGGATTCGTAGAGTCGAGGCCGTTTCACCCGGATCGGCGCGGGGCGCGATCGTTCGATGAATCGACGCCCGACCTCGCGCGCGGCGACGAAATCAACGAGCGCTCGCAGCGCCACGCTGGCCGACAAGCTTGAACGCATCGGCGTGCTGCGCGAGGAGGACTTCGTCCTGCACCTGCCGCTGCGCTACGAGGACCACACGCGGCGGGTGCCGCTCGCCCGGGTCCGCTCGGGCGCGACGGTGCAGACCGAAGGCATCGTCGCCAACGTCGACATCCAGTATCGTCCGCGCCGCCAACTCGTCTGCCTGCTGCGCGATGTCGAGCGTGGTGACGCAACCCTGACGCTGCGCTTCTTCTCGTTCTATCCGAGTCACCAGAAAGCGCTGGCCCACGGCGCGCGCATCCGCGTCTACGGCGACGTGCGAGACGGCTATTTCGGACCGGAAATCGTCCACCCGCAATTCCGCGTCGTCCACGAAGACACTCCGCTGCCCGATCGCCTGACGCCGGTCTATCCGACGACCGCGGGTCTGTCGCAGGACGTCCTACGCAAGGCGGTCGAGCGCGCGCTGGCGACCGACGCTGCGCGCACCGCCGAGGTGCTGCCCGAGGCCCTGCTGCGCCGCCGCGACCTGTGGAGCTTCGACGACGCGGTGCGCTTCCTGCATGCGCCGCCACCGCGCCTGTCGGCGGTCGTGCAGAAGGCCCTCGACGAGCGCACGCATCCGGCATGGACGCGCATCAAGTTCGACGAGCTGCTCGCGCAGCAGCTGTCGCTGAAGGCGCATCGCAAGGCGCGTGCCGCGCGGCGCGCGCCGGTGCTGACGGGTACCGGGGCATTGACGCAGGCCCTGCTGGCGCGCATTCCATTCAAGCTGACGCCGGCACAGCAGCGCGTCTGGCACGAGATCAGCCACGACCTGCGCCGCGGGATTCCGATGCAGCGCCTGCTGCAGGGTGATGTCGGATCGGGCAAGACGATCGTCGCCGCACTGGCCGCATTGCAGGCGATCGAAAGCGGCAAGCAGGTCGCGTTCATGGCGCCGACCGAAATCCTGGCCGAGCAGCACTACCGGAAGCTGCAGTCGTGGCTGTCGGGGGTCGGCGTCGAGATCGCGTGGCTCTCCGGCTCGCTGCCGGCCAAGGCACGCCGCAAGGCGACCCAGGCGCTGGAGAGCGGGGCTGCACCCTTCGCGATCGGCACCCATGCGCTGTTCCAGGAAGGTGTCGCGTTGCCGAGGCTCGGGCTCGCGATCATCGACGAGCAGCATCGCTTCGGCGTCGCGCAGCGCCTCGCACTGCGCGACAAGGGGATGAGCGAGGCGCATCAGCTGATGATGAGCGCGACACCCATCCCGCGCACGCTGGCGATGACCTTCTACGCCGACCTCGACGTGTCGGTGCTGGACGAG
>DATGDG010000269.1:0-5929 GCA_035311025.1 Casimicrobiaceae bacterium | reverse complement strand
CGAACACCCGTCACCACCCGCCAGCCGATTCATCGCGCCGACCGGAAGGAAAATCGCGGACAGTGTCCCATATCGTCCGTCGACGGGGAGAGCCCGCCTCCATGCGCGAGCTTGCGCGCAGGCGCCTGCGAATTGCCGTGGATCGGATACGCAGGGGTCGGGTCGACGCCATCGCGTCCGGGGGCGGCGAGGCCGGCTACTTCACCGGCTTGGCGGCGATTTCCTCGAGCTTGGTCGCGCGGATCAGCTGGCCGTCGAGGCCCGCGTCCTTGGCGCTTCCGCCGTAGGCGATGGTCAGCAGCTGCGAGTAGTAGAGCACCGGCATCGCGAACTTGGTGCCCTGTTTCTTGTTGATCTCGGACTGGTAGACCTCGACGTTCGCCTGGCAAAGCGGGCAGGGCGTGACGATCATCTCGGCACCGTGGTCGTAGGCCGACTCGACGATGTCGCGGATCTGCTTCTGGCTCTTCTCGGTCTCGGAGAAGGCCAGCGCGCCGCCGCAGCAGGTCACCTTCTGGTCGTAGTTGGTGAGCGCTTCGCCGCCGACGGTCTCGACCATCTTGTCGAGGTACATCGGGTTCTCGAACGATTCCCCGTCGATGCCGAAGGGGCGGTTGGTCTGGCAGCCGACGTAGCCGGCGAACTTGACCCCCTCGAGCGACTTGACGGCCGGCTTCTTCAGCTCGTCGTAGCCGAAATCCTCGATCAGCACCTCGACCATGTGGCGGACCTCGGCCTTGCCGCTGTAGTGCAGCCCGGCGGCCGCCAGCGCCTCGTTGGTCTCCTTCATCAGCTGCGCGCTGCCGTCGAGGCGCTCCTTCGACTCGCGCGCGCCCAGCCAGCAGGCGGCGCAGGTCGCCACGATGTCCTGGCCCGGCAGATGCTGCTCCGACAGCGCGAAGTTGCGCGCGTTGATCGCGAGCCGCGGCAGCTCGCCGCCCTCGCAATAGCCGACGGAAGCGCCGCAGCAGTTCCAGTCGGGGATCTCGGTCAGCTTGACGTCGAGCGTCTTGCACATCGAATTGACCGAGGTCAGGTAGTTCGACGCCGAGGCCTTGAGCTGCGACGAGCAGCCCGGGTAGAACGCGTATTCCTTCCTTGCCATGTTCGCCTCCGCCAATCCCTTCAGTCGTTCCGCAGGCCCTGCTTGCGGTCCTCGATCTCGCGCGCCTTGGCGATGATCGCGTGGAAGCCCTTGACGTCCTTGATGGCGTGGCCGCCGGCGATCTCGAGCGGATTCAGCCGCTTCGCCTTCAGCAGGCCGAGGCCGATGTCCTTCATCGCCAGCGCCGTCTTGACGCCCGACGAGAAGCCGTCCTTGAAGTAGTGCCCGAGCGTCAGCTTGAGCTCGTTGACGCGGCCCTTCTTCACCAGGTTGTTCCAGAACAGCGTCGCGAACTCGCGCGTCGGCTGGCCCTTGGGCGCGATCCCGAGCCGGTGCGCGTAGTTGGCGAGACCGTGCATGATGTGGGTGATCGGAAGCTTGCGCGGGCAGCGCACGACGCAGTTGTAGCACGACGTGCACATGAACATCGAGTCGGAGCGCAGCACCTCGTCGCGCTTGCCGGCGCGAATCATCATGAAGATCTTCTGCGGCGAGTGCTCCCAGTCCGGGCCGAACGGGCACGAGCCCGCGCAGACGCCGCACTGCATGCACATCTTGACCCACTCGCCTTCCTCGACGCGGTCCTCGACCTCGCGCAGGAAGTTGTTGCGATAGCGCGCGAGCGCGGACTCGTTCGGGTCGACCATCGCCTTCTCCGCCGTCTGCGTCGCCATCAGCCGAACCCCTTCATCGGCGACATGCCGATCTCCTTGATCTGCGCCGCGTAGTCGTTGATCAGCTTCGCGACGCGCTTGCTGTCGGTGATCGCCACCTCGTGCGACGCCACGCGCTCGGGCTCGAGCCCGAGCTGCTTCAGCGTGTCGTCAATCTTGCTCATCCGGTAATAGGCGAGCTCCGACCCCTTGACGAAGTGGCACTGGTACTCGTCGCCCTTCTTGCAGCCCATCATCATCACGCCGTCGTAGCCCGAGTTCAACGCGTCGGTAATCCAGATCGTGTTGACCGACCCGAGGCAGCGCACCGGGATCGCGCGGACGAACGCCGAATACGCGGTCCGCGACACCGCAGCCATGTCGAGCGCCGGATAGGCATCGTTCTCGCAGGCGAGCAGCAGGATGCGGGGCTTCTCCGAGAACTCGTCGGGAATCTCGACCGCCTTGATCTGCGAGCCCACGGTGTCGACCGAATAGTTCTCGAACGAGATCACGCGCACCGGGCAGGCGCCCATGCAGGTGCCGCAGCGCCGGCAGCGCGACTCGTTGAACACCGGGAACCGCTTCTCGTCCTCGTCGATCGCGCCGAACGGGCACTCGACGGTGCAGCGCTTGCACTGGGTGCAGCCTTCGAGGCGGACGATCGGGTACGAGAGGTCGCCGGCGCGCGGGTGCGCGGCGCGGCCGCGCGACGCGTTCTCGATCGCCTGGATCGCCTTCAGCGTGGCACCGGTCGCGTCCTCGGTCGCCTGGAACATGTCCATCGGGCGGCGCACCGGCCCGGCGGCGTAGATGCCGGTGCGGCGGGTCTCGTAGGGGAAGCAGATGAAGTGCGAATCGTTGAAGCCGTTGCGCAGGATCGGCAGGTCCTTGCCCTGGCGGTAGTTGAGGTTGAGGACCGACACCTGCTGCGTGCGGACGGGGTCGTCCTCGGGCAGGTCGATGTTGACGCCGCTCGCCGGAACCTGGCCGGTGGCGAGCACGACGAGGTCGGCATCGATCGTCGCATCCTCGTCGAGGATCAGGTCGCGGAAGCGCACCGTGCAGCCGGCATCGGTTGCATCGACCTTGGCGACCTTGCCCTTGGTGAACACGACGCCCTTGTCCTGCGCGCTGCGGTAGAAGTCCTCGCCCATGCCGGGCACCCGCAGGTCGGTGTAGACGACGACCGCGTCGACCTCCGGATTCGCGTTCTTGAAGTACTGCGCCTGCTTGATGCTGGTCCCGCAGCAGTGCCCCGAGCAGTAGGGCAGGTGGGTGCCGGAGTCGTCGCGCTGTCCGGCGCACTGGACGAACACGACGCTCTTCACTTCCTTGCCGTCGCTGCGCCTGATCGGGCCGCCGTCGGCCGCCCGCGCGAGCAGTTCGAGCCCCGCCTGGTCGACGACGTTGGGCGCGCCGCCGCCGAGCTCGGGGAGCTTGGCGATGTCATAGGCCGTGAACCCGTTCGCCTGGATGATCGCCCCGACCTCTTCCTCGGTGATCGCGCCGCTCTCCTGCGCCACCTTGACCTTGAACCGGCCCGGGGCACCGGCGGTCTCGGCGATCGTCGAGCCGAGGTGGACCCGGATCTTCGGATGCGCGGTGACCTTCGCGACCAGCTCGGCGATGCCGGTGTCCTGCGGCTCGGCATACGGCGCCTTGAAAGGCATCCGCTTCCACATCTTCGCGGCCCAGCCACCGAGTGTCCCGGTCTTCTCGACGACGACGGCATCGTAGCCGGTCTCCGCGGCCTCGAGCGCGGCGGTGAGGCCCGCCATGCCGCCGCCGACGACGAGGATGCGACGGTTCGTCGCGGCATTCGGGTTGCCGGCCGGCACCTTCATCTTCTTGACCTCGGCGCAGCCCATGCGCACGTAGTCGTCGGCCATCTCCTGCCGGACCTCGTCGTGCTCGCCGCCGGGCGCGACCGCCCACAGGACGCCCTCGCGAAGGTTGGCGCGCGCCATCGCCACCGTCGGGAACTGGAACGCCTCGGTCTTGGCGCGGCGCGAGCAGGCGCCGATCACCACGTGGGTGACCCCCTCCTTCTCGATGTCGCCACGGATCGTCTGCACGCCCTCGGCACTGCAGAGGAAATCGTGGCGCTTGACCACGTGCATCTTGCCTTCCTTCTGCGCGATCTTCTCGAGCTGCCCGATGTCGAGCGCATCGCCCAGGCCGCAGCCGGCGCACAGGTACGCGGCCGTCTTGACTTCGCTCATGCCTGCTCCTCAGCTGCGGCGAAGCGGCGCGTGACCTTGATCGCGCGCAGCGCCGCCGCCGTTGCGTTCTGTACCGCCCGGTTGACGTCGAGCGGGCTCGATGCCGCGCCCGCCGCGCACTGGCCCCCGTCGATCGAGCCCTCGATGAATCCGGACGAGTCGGTCACGATCTCCGCGGGGAGCGTGATGCCGCGCGTTTCGGGTTCCATGCCGATCGCCAGCACGACGAGGTCGTGCGCGGTCGCGTAGCGGTGGTAGCCCTCGGTGTCGACGCCGTGGATCACCGGTTTGCCGGCCTTTTCGTCGAACACGATCTTCGCCGGCTTCGACTTGACGAACCTGACCGTCTTGTCGCGCTGGACGCCGCGGTAGAAATCCTCGAGGCGGTCGATCGCGCGGATGTCGATGTAGTAGACGGTCGAACGCGCGTCGTCGCCGAAGGCCTCGCGCACGTACTGCGTCTGCTTGAGCGATGCCATGCAGCAGATGCGCGAGCAGTGGCGCAGGTGGTTCTCGTCGCGCGAGCCTGCGCACTGGATGAACGCGATGTCCTTCGCCTCGCTGCCGTCGGAGGGCCGCAGCAGCTTGCCTCCGGTCGGACCCGCGGGGTCGGCCAGGCGCTCGAACTCGACGCTGGTGATGACGTCGGGCACGCGGCCGTAGCCATAGGGCTGGATCTTCGCCGCGTCGTAGGGCTTCCATCCCGTCGCCCAGACGACGGCGCCGACGTGGAGCTCGACCGTCTCTTCCTTCATGTCGAGGTCGACGGCGCCGTACTTGCACGCGGCCTTCGCCGCTTCCGCGTCGGCGGTGCCGACGATCGAGGGGTCGATCACGTAACGCTGCGGATAGGCCATCGCGTGCGGCAGGTACGCCGCCCGGGTCCGGCCGAGGCCGTAGTTCCAGGGATCGGGAATCTCCGCGGTCACCGCCTTGCCGCATTCACCGCAGGCGGTGCAGCGCTCGTTGACGAAGCGGGGCCGGATCTTCAGGGTGACGCGGTAATCGCCGGGCGTGCCGGTAACCGCGGTCACCTCGCTCATCGTCAGCACCCGCACGTTGGGGTTCGCCTTGAGGCGCCGCAGGTTGATCTCGAGGCCGCAGGTCGGGTGGCACATCTTGGGGAAGTACCGGTACAGCAGGGCGGTCCGGCCACCGAGCGTCGCATCACGCTCGACCAGCACGACCTCGCTGCCGCACTCGGCTGCCTCGAGCGCAGCGGTCATGCCGCTGATTCCCCCGCCGACCACGAGAATGGTCTGGCTGGTCGCGACGGATGCCGTCATGGAGTCTCCACGGATTGGGTCCCCGTCGCGGCGTCGGCGCGGGGACAAGGTGACCACGTCGGCGCGATGGACCGGCGCGAGAGCTGACCAGCATCAGACATCAATCCTCCCCCTGAAGGCTATTCCCCGGATGGGGTAGAAGGCGGCGTGGGCCGGATCTCGAAGGACAGTGCCGCGAGGTCCGCCATGATCCATGTCGCCGGCGCCCCCAGTCCGGCGACCGTGCCCGGATTGACGAGCCAGGTACGGCCGCCCTGCACATTGTCCTGCTGCACGACGCTCGCGTGGTGCGAATGGCCGCAGCATACGATGTCGTAGTCGCCGGTGCAGGCAAGCCCTCTTCCATAGTGTGGGTAATGGGTTGCGATCATTCGCCGCCCTGCCAGCGTCAGCTCCGCGTCCGCGCCATGGTAGGTGAGGAGCCCACCCGAGGCCATCGACAGCTTGAACAGCGCGGGCGGGTCACCCAGGTTGTTGCCGTGGACCAGGTGCACGGGCAGCCCCAGTGCAAGCAGCGGTCGCAGCGTGTTCGCGCCGATCAGGTCGCCGCAATGGACGACGGCCTCGGCGCCGGCGGACTTGGCTTCCTTCACGGCGGCGGCGAGCATCGGCGTGCGGTCGTGACTGTCCGAGACGATGCAGATCTTCACCGCGGAACGC
>DATGDG010000268.1:0-1850 GCA_035311025.1 Casimicrobiaceae bacterium | reverse complement strand
GAACGATCACCGACTGTTGCGACGTCGACTGCAGATTGCCTGCTGCCTCGGCTCGCTGGCGCAGCGACTGCACGGTGTCCATCACGCGCTGCTGGTCGGCGAGAAACGCATCGCCCAGGCGCTGCATCCATTCGATCTCGTCGTTCATCATCGCCAGCACCTGCGGAAACGCGGCCAGCGACTGCACGCTCGGATCCCAGTTCTTGCCCGCCAGCGCCTGATCGAGCGCTTCACCGCGCAGGTCGGGATTCTGCTGAACGAAGCGGGCCGCCTCGACCACCTCGAGCGGGTAAGTCGCGGCGATCAGCACCTGCATGAGCAGCTGATCGGGATAGAGCGCGACCGGCGCGAGGAGCTGGTCGAGCTCGTCCTGGCTGTAGCCTTGGCCGCCCGGGGACTGTGCCTCGAGCGGTGCGACCGCGAGGATCGCCAGCGCAAACAAGCCGATCAACAGATTGCGCATACGACTGTCTGCCGCCTCCCTGATGTTTCCCATGACGGTTGGCGATGTGTCCTCATGCCCGGCGCAGGTCGAGGTGTTTGAGCGGCAGCGAGCGAACCCGCTTGCCGGTGGCGGCAGCGATCGCATTGCACACCGCCGGCATCAGCGGAAGGATGGCAGGCTCCCCGTGTCCGCCCCAGAATCCGCCGGTGGGCACGAGCACCGTCTCGACCCTGGGCATGTCGGCGAGCCGCGGCAGCGGGAAGTTGTGGAAGTTGGATTCCGCGACGCGCCCTTCCTTCACGTTGATCTCCTGGTTCAGGATGCTGCCGAGTCCATACACCACGTTGCTCTCCGCCTGTGCGCGACAGGTGTCGGGATTCACCACGTAGCCTGAGTCGATGGCGACGACGATGCGACGCACTTGCGGCGCCCCGGCCGCGCTCACCGACACCTCCGCGACCATTGCGGCGAAGCTGCCGAAGCCGTCGACGACGGCGACGCCACGATGCACGCCCGACGGCAGCGCAGAGTTCCAGCCGGCGGCACGCGCCACGGCCTCCAGGACCAGGCGGTTCTTGTCGCCCTCCTTGAGCATCGCCAACCGGAACTCGACCGGGTCCTCGCCTGCCGTTGCCGCGAGTTCGTCGATGAAACACTCCCGGTAATAGCCGTTCTGCTGGCCCGGACCACGCCAGAATCCGACCGGAACATGGCCATTGCGCATCGCGTAATCGACCTGCTGGTTCGGTATCGTGTAGGGCATGTCGCTGAAGGAGCGCACCGCAGTGAAATCGATGCCATGGCTGTCGACCGCGTTCGGCATCAGCACCTTGAGGATCGACGGACAGGCGATCGTCGTGTGCATCGCGATCACCCGGCCCTGGGCGTCGAGGCCCGCCTTCATCCGCACCATGCTCGCCGGGCGGTAGAAATCATGCTGCATGTCCTCCTCGCGCGACCACATCATCTTCACCGGCACGCCGGGCAGCGCCTTGGCGATAGCCACCCCCTGCCGGACGAAGTCCTGCGGGCCGCCGCGGCGGCCGAATCCGCCGCCCAGCATCATCTTGTGGACCTCGACCTTCTCGAGCGGCAGCCCGGCCGTCTCCGCCGCGACAGCCATCGACGCTTCCGCATTCTGGGTCGACGTCCACACGTCCAGGAACCCCTCCGGCTTCAGCCACGCCGTGCAGGTCTGCGGCTCCATCGTTGCGTGGCTGAGGTACGGCGACCGGTATTCGGCCTCGATCACCTGCGCCGCCGCCGCCAATCCCGCCTGCGTGTCTCCCAGCTTGCGTGCCTGCGGCAGCTTCGGGTCGGCGAGCCCCTGGCGCAACATCGCCGCGATGGTCTCGTTGTCGACGCGCTCATTGCCCGCCGTGTCCCACTCGATCTTCACCTTCTT
>DATGDG010000267.1:0-2942 GCA_035311025.1 Casimicrobiaceae bacterium | reverse complement strand
TGCGAGAAAGAGGCCGTAGAGTTCGCGCCCCTTGGAAAAGACCGGCGTCTCGGGCGAATTCAGGTACTTGGGCTCGCCGCCGTCGAGGACGCGCCCTCCGAACCCGATGACGCGCCCGCGCGCATCGTGGATCGGGAACATGACGCGTCCGCGGAAGCGGTCGTAGCGCTTGCCGCTGTCGCCGCTGATCACCAGTCCCGCGGCCTCGAGCGCAGGGTCGTCGTAGCGAGGAAAGGCGGCGGCGAGGGGCTGCCAGGCATCGGGGGCGTAGCCGATGCCGAAGCGCGCGGCGATTGCCCCGGTCAGGCCCCGACGCTTCAGGTAGTCGATCGCCGGGGCGGCATCCTTGAGCTGGGCCCGGTAGAACTTCGCCGCGGTCAGCAGCGTGTCGCAGAGATCGGTCGCCTCCTCGCGGCGCTCACGCTCGCCGGGGCGCTCGACCCGTGGCACCTCGAGTCCGGCATCGCGGGCCAGGGTTTCGACCGCCTCGGGGAACGACTTGCCTGCATATTCCATCAGGAAACCGATGGCGGTGCCGTGCGCTCCGCAGCCGAAGCAGTGATAGAACTGCTTGGTCGGGCTGACGGTGAACGACGGGGTCTTCTCGCTGTGGAACGGACAGCACGCCTGGTAGTTGGCGCCGGCTTTCTTGAGGGGCACCAGGCGGTCGATCACGTCGACGATGTCGACGCGCGCGAGCAGCGTCTGCACGAAGTCGTTGGGGATCATGGCTTCGAAGCTGCTCGCTCGGGCGATGCGCGGCCCACCGAGGGCACCGCGCGGCCGACTGCTTCATCAGCCGGCCGCGGGCGCTCCCACACGGCAGGGCAACGAACCATTATAGGCCCGGGTTGGCACGGTCGTGTCACCGGCCGGCGGCGCATTGCGGACGCGATGGGCCAAGGCGCACGGGCTCGCCCGGGACGTGTCCCGGTCGGGCCGCCCGTCAGATCCGGGCCTTGACCCTGGCCGAGACCTCGGCCATGTCGGCGCGGCCGGCAAGCGCCGGCTTGAGCGCCGCCATCACCTTGCCCATCAACGCCGGGCCCGACGCCCCGGCAGCGCGCGCGGCGGCGAGCGCCGATTCGATCGCCGCATCGATGTCCGCGTCCGACATCCGCTGTGGCATGTACTCGTCGAGGATCGCCACCTCGGCACGTTCGGCATCGGCCAGGTCCAGGCGCTTGCCGGCGGTGAACTGCGCGATCGAATCCTTGCGCTGCTTGACCATCCGCTCGATCACCGCCACCACGTCGGCGTCGGAAAGATCCTTGCGCTCGTCGACCTCGCGTTGCTTGATCGCGGCGAGGAGCAGCCGGATCGTCGAGAGCCGCGCCGCGGCCTTGGCGCGCATTGCGTTCTTCATGTCCTCGGTGATGCGGTCCTTCAGATTCATGTCGGGCTTCCGAAGAGCCGGCCGAATGCAACAGGGGGCCGGAATGCAAAAGGGGGCCGGAATGCAAAAGGGGCGAATCGCTTCGCCCCTCCGGGTGCTTCGCAGGCTTCGCCGCCGGCTTCGGCCGGCCGCGTTGCGGCGTCAGTAGAGCTTCGGCGGCAGCTGCTGGCTGCGCAGACGCTTGTAATGGCGCTTGACGGCCGCGGCCTTCTTGCGCTTGCGCTCGGACGTAGGCTTTTCGTAGAACTCGCGCGCCCGCAGCTCGGTCAGCAGGCCGGTTTTTTCGATCGTGCGCTTGAAGCGGCGCAGTGCGGCTTCGAACGGTTCGTTTTCGCGGACGCGAACGCTGGTCATGAGTGGGCGGAACCTTTCCGTGCAATCAGGGTTTTACGGTGATCGGCAAGTATAGCAGCCGATTTCCGGCCAGGCAACACCGCTATACTTGCCGGCCTATGCGAGTCCTCGGCATCGAGACTTCCTGCGACGAGACCGGCGTCGCCGTCTATGACACCGAGCGGGGCCTGCTGGCCGACGCGCTGCACACGCAGGCCGCGATGCACGAGGCCTATGGCGGAGTCGTTCCCGAGCTCGCCTCGCGCGACCACGTCCGCCGCATCCTGCCGCTGATCGGTGACGTCCTCGGCAAGGCGGGCGTCGCCCTGCGCGACATCGACGCCATCGCCTACACGCAGGGACCCGGACTGGCCGGTGCGCTGCTGGTCGGGGCGAGCGTCGCCAACGCCCTGGGATTCGCGCTCGGCAAGCCGACCATCGGCGTTCATCACCTCGAGGGCCACCTGCTCTCGCCGCTGCTCGGCGACCCCGCGCCATCGTTCCCGTTCGTGGCGCTGCTGGTCTCGGGCGGGCACACCCAGCTGATCGACGTGCAGGGCGTCGGCTGCTACCGGCTGCTCGGCGACACGCTCGACGACGCGGCCGGGGAAGCCTTCGACAAGACCGCGAAGCTGCTCGGGCTTCCGTATCCCGGCGGTCCCGCGCTGTCGGCGCTGGCGGAGCGTGGCCGACCCGGCGCGATATCCCTGCCGCGCCCGATGCTGGATTCGGGCGATCTCGACTTCAGCTTTTCCGGACTCAAAACCGCGGTGGCGTTGCGAGCCCGAGCGGCAGGCGGTGACCGGGGCGCCGCCGCGCTGGCCGATGCGGTCAAGGCCGACATCGCCGCGGAATTCCAGGAAGCGGTCGTCGACGTGCTGGTGGCGAAGTCGCTCGCCGCCCTCGCTGCGACCGGGCGATCGACGCTGGTCGTCGCCGGAGGCGTGGGCGCGAACCGCAGACTGCGCGCGCGGCTCGCCGCGATCGCCTCGTCGCTCAAGCGGCCGCGAGCGTCCTCAACTCCCAGCGCGGCCTGACCGAGAACGCGTAGCCGGTTGTGCCCTCGGCGAGCCTCAGGGCGCCTGCGAGCGCGATCATCGCGCCGTTGTCGGTGCAGAATTCCAGGCGCGGGAAATGCACGCTGAATCCCTCGCGCGCGCCCGCCTGCGCGAGATCTTCCCGCAGGCGGCGGTTCGCACCCACGCCGCCCGCG
>DATGDG010000266.1:0-5047 GCA_035311025.1 Casimicrobiaceae bacterium | reverse complement strand
GGTCCGGGCGGTGCTCGTCACCGGCGAGGTCGTGGAATTCGGCGCCGATGCGCTCGACGCGCCCGGTTACGACCTGCTGGCGCTGCTCACCGGCAGCGAGGGCCTGCTCGCCGTCATCACCCGGATCACCGTCAAGCTGCTGCCGAAGCCGCAGCTCGCGCAGGTCGCGCTCGCGGCGTTCGACGACGTCGGGAAGGCGGGCGCCGCGGTGGGCGCGATCATCGCCGAAGGCATCATCCCGGGTGGACTCGAGATGATGGACCAGCCCGCGACCCGGGCGGTCGAACAGTTCGTGCATGCCGATTACCCGCTCGATGCCGCGGCGGTGCTGCTGGTCGAGGCGGACGGCACGCCCGAGGAGGTCGCCGCCGAGATGGCGGAGATCCGCGCCGTGCTGACCGCGAGCGGCGCGACGGAGATCCGCGTGTCCGAGAGTGAAGCCCAGCGCCTGCTGTACTGGTCGGGACGCAAGGCGGCATTTCCGGCGGTCGGACGCATCTCGCCCGATTACTACTGCATCGACGGAACGATTCCGCGCGGCGCACTTCCACGCGTCCTGGCGCAGATCGAGACCTGGTCGCGCGAATACGGGTTGCCATGCGCGAACGTGTTCCACGCAGGCGACGGAAACCTGCATCCGCTGATCCTGTTCGACGCCAACAAGCCAGGGGACAAGGAGAGAACCGTCGAATTCGGCGACCGCATCCTCGAGCTTTGCATCGAGGTCGGCGGCACGGTGACCGGGGAGCATGGCGTGGGCATCGAGAAGATCCGCGGCATGTGCGCGCAGTTCGCACCGGCCGCGCTCGAACGTTTCCTGGGCGTCAAGGCTGCGTTCGACGAGCGCGGCCTGCTCAATCCCGGCAAGGGCGTGCCGACGCTCGCGCGCTGCGCCGAGTTCGGCGCCATGCACGTGCACGCGGGACAGCTCCCCCACCCCGAGCTGCCGCGCTTCTAGGAGTTGTGATGACGACCTCCGCGAATGAGGTTCGCAGCCGCCCGGCATCCGTCGACGTCGCCGCGCTCACCGATCGACTGCGCGCCGACTACGGCGAGCGCGTGGTCACCGGCCAGGCGGTCCGCGAGCAGCACGGGCACGGCGAAGGCATGGCCGACGCGGCACTGCCGGATGTCGTCGTGTTCCCGCATGGCAACGACGAGGTGGCCGCGATCGTCCGGCTGTGCAATGCGGCGCGCATTCCCGTCATCGCTTTCGGTGTCGGCACGTCGCTGGAAGGCCACGTCGCCGCGCTCTACGGCGGCGTCTGCCTCGACCTGTCGCAGATGGACCGCGTGCTCGAGGTCAATGCCGAGGACCTCGATTGCCGGGTGCAGGCAGGCGTCACCCGCGAGCAGCTGAACGCCGAACTCAAGGGCACGGGGCTGTTCTTTCCGATCGACCCGGGTGCGAACGCGACGCTGGGCGGCATGGCGGCAACGCGCGCGTCCGGAACCAATGCCGTGCGCTACGGGACGATGCGCGACAACGTTCTGGGGCTCACCGTCGTCACCGCCGACGGCCGGATCGTGCGCACCGGCGGCCGCGCGCGCAAGTCGAGCGCCGGGTACGATTTGACTCGCCTGTACGTCGGTTCCGAAGGCACGCTCGGCATCATCACCGAGGTGCAGCTTCGTCTGTACGGCGTCCCCGAGGCGATCTCGGCGGCGGTGTGCCAGTTTCCCGATCTCAAGAGCGCGGTCGACACGGTGATCGTGGCCACGCAGCTGGGCATCCCGGTCGCGCGGATCGAGCTCCTCGACGACGCCCAGATGGACGCCTGCATCCGCTACTCGAAGCTCGAGGGTTTCGCCGTCAAGCCGACGCTGTTCTTCGAGTTCCACGGGACCGATGCCGGCGTGCGCGAACAGGCCGCGACGATCCAGTCGCTCGCAGCGGACCACGGCGGCAGCGCGTTCCAGTGGGCGACCGCGCCCGAGGACCGCTCCAGGCTGTGGAAGGCCCGGCACAACGCCTATTACGCGACGCTGGCGCTCGCCCCCGGCAAGCAGGCGTTCGCGACCGATGCCTGCGTTCCGATCTCGCGGCTGACCGACTGCGTGATGGAGACCCGCGCCGACGTCGCGGCCACCGGGCTCGTCGCCCCGATCGTCGGCCACGTCGGCGACGGCAATTTCCACCTGACCATCCTGTTCGACCCCGCCGACGCCGACGAACGCGGGAGGGCCGAGGACCTCGCCAAGCGCGTGAGCCTGCGCGCGATCGCGATGGGCGGCACCTGCACCGGCGAGCACGGCATCGGCATCCACAAGCTCGATGCGCTGGTGGCCGAGCACGGCGAGGCCGTGACGCTGATGCAGACGATCAAGCACGCGCTCGATCCCAACAACATCATGAATCCCGGCAAGACGGTACCGCTGTCGGGGAATCGGTAGCGACCGCTCGCGCACCGCAAGAGCGGCATCCGATGACTGACGCGTCCATCGCCGACCTGCAGCAGCGCATCCGCGCTGCGGCCGCGGACCGGCATCCTCTGCGCATCCGCGGCGGCGGCACCAAGGATTTCTACGGGCAGGCGCTCGAGGGCGAGGTGCTCGACACGCGGGGGCTGGCGGGGATCGTCTCCTACGAGCCGACCGAACTCGTCGTCACGGCGCGTGCGGGGACCCCGCTCGCCGAGATCGAGATCGCGCTCGCTGCGCGGGGCCAGATGCTGGCATTCGAACCCCCGCGCCATGGCCCCGGCACGACGCTGGGCGGCGTCGTCGCGGCGGGGTTCTCCGGACCGCGGCGGGCATTCGCGGGGGCGGCGCGGGATTTCGTGCTGGGCGTGCGCGTCGTCGACGGCAGCGGCGAGGCGCTCGCCTTCGGCGGGCAGGTGATCAAGAACGTCGCCGGTTTCGACGTGTCGCGCCTGATGTGCGGCGCGCTGGGCACGCTCGGGGTGTTGACCGAGCTGTCGCTGAAGTGCGTGCCCCGGCCCAAGGTCGAGTTCACGCGGGTCCTCGACTGCGCCCCCGCCGATGCGATACGCAGGGTCAACGAATGGGGCGGCAAGCCGCTGCCCGTCTCGGCCACCTGCCACCACGCAGGTCGGCTGTGGGTGCGCCTGTCGGGCGCCGCCACGGCGGTGGAGAGCGCAGGCGCCGCGATCGGCGGAAGGGTCGTCGACGGCGCCGGGCCGTGGGCGGGCCTGCGCGACCAGACGCACGATTTCTTCGCAGCCGCCGGCCAGGGCGGCGCGACGCTTTGGCGGCTGTCGGTGTCCCCGACGGCGCCGTGGAAGGATTTCGGTGGCGACACGCTCGTCGAATGGGGCGGGGCGCTGCGCTGGCTGGTCGCGCGCGCGCCGGTCGATGCCCAGGCGCTGCGCGCGTGGGCGGCCGCGAACGGGGGGCACGCGACGATGTTCCGCGGATCCGACCGGTCGGCGGGCACCTTCCATCCGCTTCCGCCGGCGGTGCTGGGCATCCACCAGCGGCTGAAGGCGGTGTTCGATCCGCGGGGCATCCTCAACCGCGGCCGCCTGTACGCCGATTTCTGATGGAGACCAACCTCACTGCGCAGTACGCGAACACGCCCGAGGGTCGGGAAGCCGAGTCGATCCTGCGCGCCTGCGTCCATTGCGGCTTCTGCACGGCGACCTGCCCGACCTACCAGCTGCTGGGCGACGAGCTCGACGGCCCGCGCGGCCGCATCTACCTGATCAAGCAGGTGCTCGAAGGTGCGGTGCCGTCGGCGAAGACCCAGCTCCACCTCGACCGCTGCCTGACCTGCCGCAGCTGCGAGACGACCTGTCCGTCCGGGGTGCGCTACGGGCGACTGGTCGACATCGGCCGCAAGATCGTCGACGACCGTGTCGGGCGCTCGCTGCTCGCCGGGATGCAGCGCGCTGCGTTGCGACGCGGACTACTGTCGAAGCCGCTGTTCGGCGGCGCGCTGGCGCTCGGCAGGCTCGCGAAGCCCCTGCTGCCCTCGGGATTGGCCACGGCGGTCCCGGACGCCCGCGCGCCGGGTGCGTGGCCGGCGGCGAGGCACGCGCGGCGCGTCGTGATTGCGCTGGGCTGCGTGCAGCCCTCGCTCGCCCCCAACATCGATGCGGCGACCGCGCGCGTGCTCGACCGGGCCGGCGTGTCGGCGATCGCGATGGCGGGCGGCGGATGCTGCGGCGCCCTGTCCTATCACCTGTCGGAGCACGACGAGGCGCGTGCGATCGCGCGGCGGAACATCGACGCCTGGTGGCCGCAGGTCGAGCAGGGAATCGAGGCGATCGTCGTGACCGCGAGCGGCTGCGGCGTCATGGTCCGCGACTACGGCCACCTGCTGGCGCAGGACCCTGCGTATGCGCAGAGGGCGCAGACGATCGCGTCGCTCGCGCGCGATCCGGTCGAGATCGTGACGGCTGAATGGGCGAAGCTGCTGCCGCAACTCGCGCAGCCCGGGTCGCGGCAGAAGATCGTTTTCCACCCGCCGTGCACGCTGCAGCACGGCATGCAGATCCGCGGCGCGGTCGAGCGGCTGCTGTCCGAGGCCGGCTATGAACTGCTGCCGGTCGCCGACGCGCATCTGTGCTGCGGCTCGGCGGGAACGTACTCGATACTGCAACCCGAGCTCTCGCGCAGGCTCAAGGCGAACAAGCTGCAGGCGCTGGAGGCGCACGGTCCCGAGCTGGTCGCGACGGCGAACATCGGGTGCATGACGCAGCTGCAGTCCGGCACCGCACTCGCCGTCCGGCACTGGATCGAGTTGATCGACATGCGCTGCGCTCCGGGGCCCACGGCCGGGCGCGGGCGTCCGGCATGACGACGCCGCTCGCCCCGGCGTTCCGCCAGGCGTATCTGCACTTCGTCGCGATCCCGACGCGGTGGATGGACAACGACATCTACGGCCACGTCAACAACGTCGTCTACTACTCGTACTTCGACACCGCGGTGAATGCCCACCTGATCGATGCCGGGCACCTGGACATCGTTGCCGGCCCGGCGATCGGAATCGTCGTCGAGACGGCGTGCCGTTTCCACAAGTCGCTGACGTTTCCGGAAACGATCGCCGCGGGGCTGCGCGTCGTTCGCCTCGGCCATTCGTCGG
>DATGDG010000265.1:0-5167 GCA_035311025.1 Casimicrobiaceae bacterium | reverse complement strand
GGCCTTCGTTCGCCGACACCGCCCCGCCCGCTGCCTGAACGCTGCAGCGCGGGGCACCCACCAAGAGGAGTCCCAATGAGCCGGCAACACAAAAGCGCACGAGCCGCGGTGTCCGCGGCAAGCCTCGCCCTTCTGGTGACGGGTGCCGCACACGCCGCCGTCCCGGCCGAAGTCATCCACATCAAGCTCGAAGACCCGTCGACCGGCCCTTCGGTCACGAAGATGCAGATTGTCCTAGACCGCGACGTGGTCAAGGCGGGCAGGGTCACGCTGGAGGCGGTCAACCTGTCGAAGTCGCTGGTGCACGAAGTGCTGGTGGTGCACGATCCGGGCAAGAAGCCGATGCCCTACGACGCCGCGAATGCCGAAGTGAACGAGAACAAGATCCACTCGCTCGGCGAGGTCGGCGACCTCCCCCCTGGTCACTCCGGCAAGCTGACGCTGAACCTGACGCCCGGCAAGTACCTGCTGTTCTGCAACGAGTCCGGCCATTACGCCGACGGCATGAAGACCGAGCTGACCGTCACGCGATGACGCGGGCACCCGCGGCAGGCCCGCCGGCGCCTCGCTGCGGTGCCGTTTCGATCCTCGCGCGAACGTACACGCGTGCCGGCCGACGGTCCGGGCTGCCTCGTCCTAGAGCGATCGCTTGAGCTGGTCGAGGATGGCCGGATTCTCGAGCGTCGACGTGTCCTGGGTGATTTCCTCGTCCTTGGCGATCGAGCGCAGCAACCTGCGCATGATCTTGCCCGAGCGCGTCTTGGGCAGGTTGTCGCCAAAGCGGATGTCCTTGGGCTTGGCGATCGGTCCGATCTCCTTGCCGACCCAGTCGCGCAGCTGCTTGGCGAGCTCCGCCGCCTCGGCGCCGTTCGGGCGTGCGCGCTTCAGGACCACGAACGCGCAGATCGCCTCGCCGGTCATGTCGTCGGGACGACCGACGACGGCGGCCTCCGCGACGATCGGATTCGCGACCAGCGCCGATTCGATTTCCATCGTGCCCATCCGGTGCCCCGACACGTTCAGCACGTCGTCGATGCGCCCCATGATCGTGAAGTAGCCGGTCTTGACGTCGCGCACCGAGCCGTCGCCGGCGAGGTAGAGCCTGCCGCCGAGCTCGTCGGGAAAATAGGACTTCGCGTAGCGCTCGGGATCGCCCCAGATCGTGCGGATCATCGCCGGCCATGGCCGCTTGATCACCAGCATTCCGCCGTGGCCGTTGGGAACGTCGTGGCCGGTCTCGTCGACGATCGCCGCCATGATCCCCGGCAATGGCAGCGTGCACGAGCCCGGCACCAGCGGCGTCACGCCCGGGAGCGGTGAGATCAGATGGCCGCCCGTCTCGGTCTGCCACCAGGTGT
The DNA here is from genome assembly GCA_035311025.1 of Casimicrobiaceae bacterium. Lineage (GTDB taxonomy): Bacteria > Pseudomonadota > Gammaproteobacteria > Burkholderiales > Casimicrobiaceae > VBCG01. Next base: position 3,809 of record DATGDG010000265.1, on the reverse strand, counting down.
CGACGATTGGGCAGCGCGTGCCGCCGACGTTGTTGTAGTACCACATCCAGGCCTCGGGATTGATCGGTTCGCCGACCGACCCGAGCAGCCTCAGTGCCGACATGTCGTAGTTCTGCGGCGCGGTCGCTGGCGCGGCGCCGTTGGCCTTGATCAGCGAGCGTATCGCGGTGGGTGCCGTGTAGAAGACGCTGACGCGATGGTCGGCGATCATCTTCCAGAAGCGCCCGGCATCCGGAAAGGTCGGAACGCCCTCGAACACCACTTCGGTGGCGCCGCAGGCCAGCGGCCCGTAGACGATGTAGGTGTGGCCGGTGACCCAGCCGATGTCGGCCGTGCACCAGAAGACATCGGTGGGCTTCAGGTCGAAGGTCCACTTCATCGTGAGCGCCGCCCACAGCAGATAGCCGGCCGAGCCGTGCTGGACGCCCTTGGGCTTGCCGGTCGAGCCCGAGGTGTAGAGGATGAACAGCGGATGCTCGGCGCCGACCCACTCCGGCTCGCAGGTGTCCGGTTGCCTGTCGACGAGCTCGTGCAGCCTGACGTCGCGGCCCTTCGCGAAGCCGACGTTGCCGCCGGTGCGGCGATAGACGACGACACTGCGCACGGCTTCGCAGCCGCCCATGCCGAGCGCCTCGTCGACGATGGCCTTGAGCGGCAGCGGCTTGCCGCCTCGCATCTGCTCGTCGGCGGTAATGACGGCGACCGCACCGGCATCGACGATCCGCTCCTGCAGCGATTTCGCCGAAAAGCCGCCGAACACGACCGAATGCGTCGCACCGATGCGGGCGCAGGCCTGCATCGCTGCGATGCCTTCGATCGACATCGGCATGTAGATGACGACGCGATCGCCCTTCTTCACTCCCAGCGACCTCAGGCCATTCGCGAGCCGGCAAACGCGGTGATAGAGGTCCTGGTAGCTGACCTTGGTCACCTTGCCGTCGTCGGCCTCGAAGATGATCGCGATCTTGTTGGCATTGCCGTTCGACAGGTTCCGGTCGAGGCAGTTGTACGAGACGTTGAGCTCGCCGTCGTCGAACCACTTGTAGAACGGCGCGCCGCTCTCGTCGAGAACCTTCGTGAACGGCTTGCGCCACAGCAGGTTCTCGCGCGCGAGGTCCGCCCAGAATCCCTCGAAGTCGCTTGCCGCCCGCGCGTTCATCGCGTCGAAATCGGCCTTCTTGACATTCGCCTGCGCGACCCATTCGGGCGACGGTTCGAACAGGCGGGTTTCCTGCATGACGGACTGGATCGTGGACATCGGGATTCCTCCGGGTGCGGATCGAGCGCACCGCCGGCCTTGCGCAGGCGGCACCGAATCTTCTTCCCTTCAGTCTACCGAAGCCCGCGGCGCCCGCCAACGCTCGGAGGGTCGGCGCCGCCCGTACCGTGCCGGCGGCAGGCCCGATGGTAGACTTTTCGGTTCCCAGCCGCAGCCCCCGAATCCGATGACGACGCCCCGCAGGCTTCCCCCCGACCCCAGGCTGCGCCCGCTGCCGCGGCTGATCTTCGCCAGCCGCTGGCTGCAGCTCCCGCTCTACCTGGGGCTGATCGTGGCACAAGGCGTCTACGTCTGGCAGTTCTGGATCGAGCTCGTTCACCTCGTTCAGGCGGCGATGGGCGACACGGCCTCGGCACAGGCCGTCATCGCCAGCGTCACGCCGCCAAATGCAGCGCCCGATTTCAAGATGGGCCGCGAGACCGTCATCATGCTGCTGGTGCTCGGCCTGATCGACGTCGTGATGATCTCGAACCTGCTGATCATGGTCATCGTCGGCGGCTACGAGACCTTCGTGTCGCGGATGGACCTCGAGAACCACCCCGACCAGCCCGAATGGCTGTCGCACGTCAACGCCAGCGTCCTCAAGGTCAAGCTCGCCACCGCGATCATCGGCATCTCGTCGATCCACCTGCTGCGGACGTTCATCAACGCCGAGGCCTACGACACCAAGACGCTGTTCTACCAGACGACGATCCACATCGCGTTCTTGCTGTCGGCGATGGCGATCGCCGCAGTCGACCGCATCCTTCCCGCGCCGTCACACGTGCGCGACACCGACAACGACAACGGCCGGCACTCGCGGCCATCGCCATGACCACGATCGCCCAGGAAGACCTGATCCGAAGCGTCGCCGACGCGCTGCAGTTCATCTCCTACTACCACCCGGCCGACTACATCGCCGCGCTGGGCGAGGCATGGAAGGCGGAGGAGTCGCCCGCTGCCAAGGATGCGATCGCGCAGATCCTCACCAACTCGCGGATGTGCGCCGAGGGGCACCGGCCGCTGTGCCAGGACACGGGCATCGTCGTCGCATTCGTGTGCGTCGGCATGGACGTGCGCTTCGCCGACGCGACGATGAGCGTCACCGACATGATCAACGAAGGCGTGCGCCGCGCCTACCTCGATCCCGACAACACGCTGCGGGCATCGATCCTGCGCGACCCGGCGGGCAAGCGCACGAACACCAGGGACAACACCCCGGCGGTCGTCCATTTCGACCTGGTGCCCGGCAGCACCGTCGACGTGCGGATCGCAGCCAAGGGCGGGGGCTCCGAGAACAAGTCGAAGCTGGTCATGCTGAATCCGTCGGACTCGATCGTCGACTGGGTGCTGAAGACCGTGCCGACGATGGGTGCGGGCTGGTGCCCTCCCGGCATGCTGGGCATCGGCATCGGCGGCAGCGCAGAGAAGGCGATGGTGCTCGCCAAGGAATCGCTGATGGAGCGGATCGACATGCACACGTTGAAGGCACGCGGGCCTTCGAACCGGATCGAGGAACTGCGCCTCGAGCTCTACGACAAGGTCAATGCGCTCGGCATCGGCGCGCAGGGACTGGGGGGCCTCGCCACGGTGCTCGACGTCAAGATCCTCGATTACCCGACGCACGCCGCGAGTCTGCCCGTGGCGATGATCCCCAACTGCGCGGCGACGCGCCATGCCCATTTCACGCTCGACGGCAGCGGCGCGGCGAAGCTCGATCCGCCCGACCTCGCGAGCTGGCCCGACGTCCGCTGGGCGCCGTCGCCGCAGTCGCGGCGCGTCGACGTGGACAAGCTGACGCCTGCCGAGGTCGCGAGCTGGAAGCCCGGCGAGCGGCTGCTGCTGTCGGGGAAGATCCTGACCGGCCGCGACGCCGCGCACAAGCGGATCGTCGACATGCTGGCACGCGGCGAGGCGCTGCCGGTCGATTTCACGAACCGGATCATCTATTACGTCGGGCCGGTCGATCCGGTGCGCGACGAGATCGTCGGCCCCGCCGGCCCGACGACGGCCACGCGCATGGACAAGTTCACCGAAACGATGCTGTCGAAGACCGGGCTGATCGCGATGATCGGCAAGGCCGAGCGGGGAAGCGCTGCCATCGAGGCGATCCGCAAGCATCGCGCCGCCTACCTGATGGCCGTCGGCGGCGCGGCGTACCTGGTTTCCAGGGCGATCCGCGCTGCGCGCGTGGTCGCTTTCGGCGATCTCGGCATGGAAGCGATCTACGAATTCGATGTCGCCGACATGCCGGTGACGGTCGCCGTCGATGCCACCGGCGAATCGGTGCACCAGACGGGTCCGCGCGAATGGCAGGGGCGGATCGGACGCATCCCGGTCATGACCGCCTGACGGGTGCGGTGCGGGCGACGGCGCGCTGAGGAATCCCCATGCGGCGCCGCCACCGACAGCATCTCGCTCCGCTCGCCAGCGATACCGGGACGCAGGTCGACCTGCCACCGGTGCGGACGCGGCTTTCCACCAAGTTCAACCTGCTGACGATCGGGCTGATCGTCGCGACGGCGATCGCCGTCACCGCCTTCGTGTTCCA
>DATGDG010000264.1:0-10010 GCA_035311025.1 Casimicrobiaceae bacterium | reverse complement strand
GTCCCGCTGTTCCTCGTTGCCGCCGGCGCAGGCGGATGGGGCCTCTACGCGCTGATGATGGCGTTCATGATCGCGGTATTCGGGGCGATCCCCTTCACCGACGCCCTGATCGTCCGCCACGTCGACGACAGCATGCGCTCGCGCGTTTCCGGCATGCGGCTCGCCGTCGCGTTCGGCGTGAGTTCGCTTGCCGTTTGGGCGCTGGGCCCGCTGGTCAAGGCGGCGGGATTCAGGTCGCTGCTGCTTCTGATGGCGGGCACTGCGCTGGTGACGCTTTGTGCGGTGATGCTGCTGCCGAGGTCGCGTGGGGCCGGCCTTGGCGGACGCGCGGCTGGGGCCGGCTGACCGCGGCGTCGTTCCGCGGTGACTCCGGAGACGGGGCGCGAGCCCGGGAGGCATCATGGTCGCTGATTCATCGAACGCCGGCAGCGCCGGGGACATTGCGCGTCTCGTCGCCGAACTCGAGCAGGCCGAAGCCTACGAGGAGCGCCTGCGCCAGCTGATCGTCGAGGTGCGCGACCAGCTCGCCGCGGGCAACGCGTCGGCGGCATTGTCGATGCTCAATGCGGCGCTGAACGACATCGACAGCGCGACCGACGTCGTCACTTCGCATCGTCCCTAGCGGCGATCTCCCCAGGCGCCCCGATCCTGCGGTATCGTGGGCATCCCGACCCACGACGCCAGGAGGCGTGGCGCATGAGCATTCCAATCGCAATGACGGTCAACGGCAGGGCGGTCGCGGCCGACGTCGATCCGCGCACGCTGCTGGTCGATTTCCTGCGCACGAACCTCGGCCTCACCGGCACCCACGTCGGGTGCGACACCGCACAATGCGGGGCCTGCACGATTCACATGAACGGACGCGCGGTCAAGGCCTGCAACGTGCTGGCAGCGCAGGCCCAGGGCGCGACCATCGTGACGATCGAGGGTGTCGCTCCCGAGGGGGCGATGCATCCGATGCAGGCGGCTTTCAAGGACTGCCACGGACTGCAGTGCGGCTTCTGCACGCCGGGCATGGTGATGAGCGCGATCGACCTGGTGAATCGCCACCCGCGGGCCGATGAAGCGACGATCCGCGCAGGGCTCGAAGGGAACCTGTGCCGCTGCACGGGCTACCATAATATCGTCGAGGCGGTGCGGCAGGGCGCGGCCGCCATGGCCGGGTAGAGGCGCCGACTATGTATGAATTCGAATACCGGCGAGCCAGATCCGTGGCCGATGCCTCGGCGCTGATCGCGAAGACCGGCGGCAAGGCACTGGCCGGCGGACAGAGCCTGATCGCCGCGATGAAGCTGCGCCTTGCGCAGCCGGGGACGCTCGTCGACCTGTCCGGCATCGCCGAGCTGCAGGCGATTCGCAGGGAAGGTGATGCGGTCTTGATCGGCGCGATGACGCGCCACGCCGACGTCGGATCGTCGGAAACGGTCAGGCGCGCGATACCGTCGCTCGCGGCGCTGGCCGAGGGCATCGGAGACCGCCAGGTGCGCAACATGGGCACGATCGGCGGGTCGATCGCCAACAACGACCCGGCCGCCGACTGGCCAGCGGCGCTGGTCGCGCTGAACGCAACGGTGGTCACCGGCAAGCGTCGGATCCCCGCCGGGGAATTCTTCAGGGGCATGTACGAGACCGCGCTGGCCGACGACGAGATCATCGCCGCGGTATCGTTCCCTCTCCCGAAGAAGGCCGCTTATGCGAAGTTTCCCAACCCGGCGTCGCGCTTCGCCCTGGTCGGAGTGTTCGTCGCGCAGCTCGCTGACGGAAGCGTGCGGGTGGCGGTCACCGGCGCCGCGCCCGCGGTGTTCCGCGCGTCGGGGATCGAGGCGGCGCTTGCCGCGAGCTTCACTGCCGACGCTGCCAAGCAAGTGAAGGTCGACGCGTCGAACCTCAACACCGACCTGCACGCATCGTCCGCGTATCGTGCGCACCTCGTATCGGTGATGGCTTCGCGCGCGGTCGCCGCCTGTGGATGACCGCGAAGTAAGTCGCAACGGGATCGCCGTGCGCGGGGCGCCATCGCGTCCCCGGCTGTGACGACTCCCGCGACCCGGTGCACGGGCCGCAGGTGGCCTAGAATGACGATTCGAACCCCGAATGGCCAAGCCCGTGGATGACCCGCGCACGCCCGGCACGTCCCCCGCATCGGTCGATGCGACGCTCGCGCTCCTCCTGCGGCACGACTACGTTGCGGACCGGCGACTGGGCACCGCCGTGTTCCTCGCGCTGAGGCTCGGCCGCCCGCTGTTCCTCGAAGGCGAGGCCGGCGTCGGCAAGACCGAGGTCGCCAAGGTGCTCGCCGCCGGGCTCGGCAAGCGCCTGGTTCGCCTGCAATGCTACGAAGGGCTGGACACGGCGGCGGCAGTGTATGAATGGAACTATCCGCGGCAGATGGTCGAGATTAGGCTCGCCGAGGCCGCCGGCGGCATCGAGCGATCCGAGCTCGCCCACGACATCTTCACGACGCGTTTCCTGCTGCGGCGGCCGCTGCTGCAGGCGCTGGCACCCGAGGATGGCGTGCCGCCGGTGCTGCTGATCGACGAGCTCGATCGCGCCGACGAGCCTTTCGAGGCCTACCTGCTGGAAGTGCTGTCGGATTTCCAGGTGACGATCCCCGAACTCGGGACGATCCGCGCGGTGGCGCCCCCGGTGGTCGTGATCACGTCGAACCGCACGCGCGAGATCCACGACGCGATCAAGCGCCGTTGCCTCTATCACTGGGTCGATTACCCCGACGCCGCGCGCGAGCTGGCGATCCTGCGGCGGAAGTGCCCGACCGCCTCGGAAACGCTCGCCCGGCAGATCGTCGTGTTCACCCAGCGGCTGCGCACGCTCGACCTGTTCAAGGCGCCGGGAATCGCCGAGACGCTCGACTGGGCCGAAGCGCTCATGGCGCTCGACCGCATCACCCTCGATCCGCAGACGGTCGCCGACACCCTGGGCGCGCTGCTCAAATACCAGGACGACATCGCGGCGATCACCCCGGAGGTGGCCGCCCGGCTCGCCGACGAGGCGCAGGCGGCGAAGGCCTCGGCGTGAGCCCAATGCGATCCCCGGTGTCCGCCTTCCTCACGCAGCTGCCGCGAGGCAGGGTGGCCGAGAACGTCCTGCATTTCGTGCGCATGCTGCGCGCCGCGGGGCTGCCGCTCGGTCCGGCGAAGTTGATCGACGCGCTGTCGGCGGTCGAGGCGGTCGGCATCGAGAACCGCAACGATTTCCGCGAAGCGCTGGCCACGGTGCTCGTGTCACGGCGCGAGCAGCTTTCCCTCTTCGAGCAGGCGTTCGATCTCTACTGGCGCGATCCGCGCCGGCTCGAGAACATGCTCGCAGCGCTGCTGCCGGGGGTGGAGGGCCGTGCCGGCGACGCCGCCTTGCTGCCGGCGCGGCTCGCCCAGGCGATGCTGGCTGCGCCGCGGCGCGACGACGAGGCGAACGGGGAGGAGACCGGGCTCGACACGCCGTTCTCGTTTTCCGCGCGCGAGGTGCTGCAGAGGAAGGATTTCGCGACCATGACCGTCGACGAATTCGCCGAGGTCAAGGCGCTCCTTCGCCACCTTGCGCTGCCGTTGCCTGCGTTGCCCGTGCGCAGGACCACGGCGGCGCCGCGGGGCCGGTCGATCGACATGCGCGCGACGCTCCGCCGCAGCGTCGGCGCCGGGGGAATGTTCGCACCGCTGCATTTTCGCGCGCGCCGCAGGCGCACGCCGCCGCTGGTGGTCCTCTGCGACATCTCGGGTTCGATGGACCGCTACGCGCGGATGCTGCTGCACTTCCTGCACGCGATCACCAACGAGGGTGACCGGGTGCACGTGCTGACCTTCGGCACCCGGCTCACCAACATCACGCGGCACCTGCGCCACCGCGACGTCGACATCGCGCTCGCACGCGTCGCCGCAGCGGTCGACGACTGGGCAGGCGGCACCCGGATCGGCAGCTGCCTGTCGGAATTCAATCGCCGCTGGTCGCGCCGGCTGCTCGGCCAGAACGCGGTCGTGCTGCTGATCAGCGACGGCCTCGATGCCGATGCCGGCGAGGGCCTCGCCTTCGAGGCCGAGCGCCTGTCCAAGTCCTGCGCGCGCCTCGTCTGGCTCAATCCCCTGCTGCGCTATGCGGGCTTCGAGGCGCGGTCGGCGGGCATCCGTGCGCTGCTGCCGTGGGTCGACGACTTTCTTCCCGTGCACAATCTCGAGTCGCTGACCGGGCTCGCGGCAGCGCTCGCGCGCGGACCTGCGCGCGAGGCGCGGGCGCTGGCGCAGGCGGCGTGATCTGCAAGAAGGAGAATCTCCATGGATAGCGTGGATCTCGAAGTCCTGAAGAAGAGTGCCGAATGGCTGGATGCGGGCCATCGAGCGCTGCTGGTCACGGTCGTGCAGACCTTCGGCAGCTCGCCGCGGCCCGAGGGCGCGATGCTCGCCGTCCGCGACGACGGGCAGGTCGTCGGTTCGGTGTCCGGCGGCTGCATCGAGGACGACATCGTCTCGCGCACGCGGCGCGAAGGACAGCGGGCGACGAAGTGCGAGGTCGTCACCTACGGCGTCTCCGCCGACGAAGCGCGCAGGTTCGGACTGCCTTGCGGCGGGACGATCCGGCTGGTGCTCGAGCCGCTGACGCGCGACTCGGGCATCGGTGCGCTGCTGACCGAAGTCGAGGCGGGGCGACTGACGGCGCGCCGGCTGACGATCGCCGACGGCCGGTGGAGCCTGCAGAAGGCAGCCGCGACGGACGGCCTGGTCTTCGACGGTGCGGTGCTGACGACCATCCACGGACCGCGCTACCGGATGCTCGTGATCGGGGCGTCGCAGCTCTCCAAGTATCTCGCCCAGATCGCCATCGGCCTCGATTACCAGGTGACGGTCTGCGATCCGCGCGAGGAGTACACCGACACCTGGGACGTGCCCGGCGTCACGCTGGTGCGCACGATGCCCGACGACACCGTGCAGTCGATGCAACTCGACGCGCGCTGCGCGGTCGTCGCGCTGACGCACGATCCCAAGCTCGACGATCTCGCGCTTCTCGAGGCACTGAAGTCGCCTGCGTTCTACGTCGGAGCGCTGGGATCGCGCGCCAACAACACCAAGCGGCGGGAGCGGCTGCTCGCGTTCGACCTGACCGAAGCGCAGATCGCGCGCCTGCATGGTCCCATCGGCCTGTACATCGGCAGCCGCACGCCGCCCGAGATCGCGATTTCGATCCTCGCGGAGATCACGGCGGTGAAGAACGGCGTCGGCCTCGACGCGATCCTGCCGGTGGCCGTCGCCAAGGAGCGCGCGGCCGCCACGCCTGCCTGCAGCAACGCCGCATGACGACCTGCCACGATGCATCCTAACGATCCGAAGCTCAAGTCCTTCGTTCCGGTCGAGCGCGATTCGCACTTCCCGATCCAGAACCTGCCGTTCGGCGTGTTCACGACGCCTGCGAACTACGCACCGCGCGCCGGGGTGGCGATCGGCAGCCAGATCCTCGATCTCGCGGTGCTCGAGCAGGCGGGGCATCTCGAGGTCGTTCCCGGCGAGCGGGTGTTCAACCGCTCGACGCTGAACGCCTTCATCGAGCGCGGGCCCGAGGCCTGGGCCCGGGCCCGGGCGGCGATCAGCGATCTGCTTCGTCACGACAACGCGAGGCTGCGCGACGACGCGGCGCTGCGCGCACGGGCATTCGTGCCGGCCGCCGCGGCACGCATGCTGATGCCGATCGCGGTGTCGGGCTACACCGATTTCTATTCGTCGAAGGAGCACGCGACCAACGTCGGCATGATGTTTCGCGATCCCAAGCACGCGTTGCTCCCCAACTGGCTGCACGTGCCGATCGCTTACAACGGTCGCGCGAGTTCGGTCGTCGTCAGCGGCACCCCGGTGTTGCGCCCGAACGGGCAGATCAAGCGTCCGGACGTGGCGACGCCGGTGTTCGGCCCCTCGGAGAAGCTCGATTTCGAGCTCGAGACGGCGTTCATCGTCGGCGTGGGCAATGCGCTGGGCGAGCCGATTCCTGTCGGGCGCGCCCGCGACCACGTGTTCGGCATGGTGCTGATGAACGACTGGAGCGCGCGCGACATCCAGCAGTGGGAGTACATTCCGCTGGGGCCCTTCAACAGCAAGTCCTTCGCGACTTCGATCTCACCCTGGATCGTCACGATGGAAGCGCTCGAACCGTTCCGCGTCGCAGGTCCGGCGCAGGATCCGCCGCCGCTGCCCTACCTCGAGACCAGCGGGGCGCAGGCCTACGACGTCCGACTCGAGGCGAGTCTCGCGCCAGCGGGCAAGCCGGCGACGACGATCTGCAGGACCAATCTGCGCCATCTCTATTGGAGCGTTGCGCAGCAGCTCGCGCATCACACGGTGTCCGGATGCAACCTGCGGGTCGGCGACCTGATGGGCTCGGGGACGATCAGCGGCCCCACGCCCGACGAGCTCGGATCGCTGCTCGAGCTGACGTGGAACGGGACGCGCCCGCTCAAGCTTCAGGACGGCAGCGAGCGCCGGTTCCTCGAGGACGACGACGAGGTGATCCTCACCGGTTACGCGCAGGCCAAGGACTATCGCGTCGGCTTCGGCGAGGTGCGCGGTCGCATCGTCGCCGCGCGAACGATGTAGCGTCGCGGGCAGCGTGCGGTGTCGTGCTCCGGTCGACGGAGGGTGCCGCTGCGCGGCCGGCGGTCCCGGACTCAGTGGAAATCGCGCGAACGGGTGGGCAGTGCACCCAGCAGCGGCGTCAGGTCGGCGAGCCGGCCGGCGAGCACGTGGACGACGGGGCCTTCGCGCTCGACCTTGCCGTAGACGGCGAGCAGCCGCGAGCCCAGGAGTTCGCGCCGCTGGCGCTCGCCGAGGTCGCGCCAGACGATGACGTTGGTCGTGCCGGTTTCGTCCTCGAGGGTCACGAACACGACCCCGCTCGCCGTGTCGGGTCGCTGGCGCCCGATGACGATCCCGGCGGTGCGGACGAGACGCCCGTGCGGGGCGTTCGCGATCTCGCCGGCGGGGGCCAGCCGGCGGTCGCGCAGCGCCCGCCGCAGCAGCGCCAGCGGATGGCGGCGCAGCGTCAATCCGAGACGGCGATAGTCGGCGACGATATCCTGGCCTTCGGTGGGTTCGGGCAGGGCAGGTTGTGCCTCGTCGAACCCGGCGCCTGTGAACAGCGGCGGCAGACGCTCGATGCCGGCAACGTTCCAGGCGGCCTCGTGCCGGTGTCCGGCGAGCGACGCAAGCGCATCGGCATCCGCGAGCGCGGTCAGGTCGCGCCGATCGAGCTTCGCGCGATGCGCGAGGTCGGCGACGCTCGTGAACGGCCGCTCGCACCGGGCTTCGACGATCCGGCTTGCACCGGCTTCGGACAATCCGCCGACCATCCGCAGTCCGAGCCGCAGTGCTGCTCCTGTCTTTCCCCCCTCCCCCCGCCTTGCGGGGTGAGGGTTGGGGTGAGGGGTTTCCAGGCTGCAATCCCATTGGCTCACCGCGACATCCGGCGGACGTACGTCGACCCCATGTCTCCTCGCGTCGGCGACGAGCTGGGCGGGCGCATAGAAACCCATCGGCTGCGAATTCAGGAGCGCAGCGCAGAACGCCGCCGGCTCGTGGCACTTGAGCCACGCCGACACGTAGACCAGCAGCGCAAACGACGCCGCGTGCGATTCCGGAAATCCGTATTCGCCGAATCCCAGGATCTGCCGGTAGACCTGTTGCGCGAACGCCGGTGCGTAGCCCCGCGCGCCCATGCCTTCGACCAGCCTCTGCTCGTACTGCTGCAGGCCACCCTTGCGCTTCCATGCGGCCATCGACCGGCGCAGTCGATCCGCCTCGCCGGGCGTGAATCCCGCCGCGACGATCGCAAGCTGCATCACCTGTTCCTGGAAGATCGGCACGCCCAGCGTGCGCTCGAGCACGCCCTTGACCGCATCGCTGGGATAGGTGACGGGCTCCCGTCCCTGCCGCCGCTTCAGGTAAGGATGCACCATGCCGCCCTGGATCGGCCCGGGGCGCACGATCGCGACCTCGATCACCAGGTCGTAGAACGTCCGTGGCCGAAGGCGCGGCAGCATCGACTGCTGGGCGCGCGATTCGATCTGGAACACGCCGATGGTGTCGGCGCGCTGGATCATGCCGTAGACGGCAGGGTCGTCCGCGGGGATGTCCTGGATCCGCAGTGGCGTCCCGCCGCGCGACGACACCAGGTCGAGCGCACGGCGGATCGCCGTGAGCATCCCCAGCGCCAGGCAGTCGACCTTGAGGAGCCCCACCGCGTCGAGGTCATCCTTGTCCCACTGGATGACGGTCCGATCTTCCATTGCCGCGTTCTCGACCGGGACCATCCGCTCGAGCAGGTCTTGTGCAATGACGAAGCCGCCGACGTGCTGCGACAGGTGCCGCGGAAAGCCGAGCAGCTGGCCGGCGAGCGTGACCACGCGGCGGATCACCGGATGGGCGGGATCGAAGCCGGCTTCGCGGATCCGGTCGGGATCGATCGCGCGACCGTCCCACCATGCGAACGCACCGGCAAGACGATCGAGCTGCGCGGCATCGAGGCCCAGCGCGCGGCCGACGTCGCGCACCGCACTCTTCGGCCGGTAGGTGATCAGCGTCGCGGCGAGCGCCGCGCGCTCGCGCCCGTACTTGCGATAGACGTACTGCATCACCTCCTCGCGCCGCTGGTGCTCGAAGTCGACGTCGATGTCGGGAGGCTCGTTGCGCTCGCGGCTGATGAAACGCTCGAACAGCATCGTGCTGCGCGCGGGGTCGACTTCGGTGATCCCCAGCGCGTAGCACACCGCCGAATTGGCGGCCGAGCCGCGTCCCTGGCACAGGATGCCCTGCGAGTGCGCAAAGGCGACGATGTCGTGGACGGTCAGGAAATAGGGCTCGTAGGAGAGTTCGGCAATCAGCGCGAGCTCGTGCTCGATCTGCGCCCGGACGCTGCCGGGGACACCAGCCAAGGCCGGTGGCGCCGAAATCAGGGACGGACCACGTTTTGAAACGTGGTCCGTCCCGGTTTTTCCGGGTTGGGGATAGCGGGCGGCGAGTCCCGCCTCGACGAGCCTGCGCAGCCACGACGCCGCCGTTTCGCCGGGTGGGACGACTTCCCGCGGATATTCGTAGCGCAGCTCGTCGAGCGAGAAGCGGCAGCGCTGCGCAATCGCGAGGGTCTCGGCAAGGAGCGCAGGTGGGTAGATACCGGCAAGCCGCGCACGCGAGCGCAGGTGGCGCTCGCCGTTCGGGAACAGCGCGTGCCCGCAGTCGGCGAGCGGCGTCTTCAGGCGGATCGCCGTCAGCGTATCCTGCAGCGCACGGCGCGCGCGCACGTGCATGTGGACGTCGCCCGCAGCGGTGAGTGGCAGGCCGCTCGCCTGCGACAGCGCATCGAAGCGCGCGAGCCTGGCATCGTCGCCGGCCTGCGCGAAGAGCCCGACGCCGATCCACGCCCGGTCGACGAACACGTCGCGCATCCAGCGCGCGAGCACTCGAGTTGCAGGCTCGATCGCAGTTGCGCGCGGATCGATCGATGGCAGCCACAGCGCGAGGCAGGAGGAGGCAAGCTCCGCGACGTCGTCGCGCGTCAGCCGGTAGCTGCCTTTGACCGCACTGCGCCGGCCTCGCGTGATGACTTGGCACAGGTCGCCGTAGCTCCCCCGGTCGTGGGCCAGCAGCACCAGCTTCGTGCGATCGGCCAGCGTGAATTCGCTGCCGAGGATCAGCGGCAGGCCGGCATCCTTCGCGGCGATGTGCGCGCGCACCGCGCCGGCGAGCGAGCACTCGTCGGTCAGCGCCAGCGCCGCGTAGCGCTGGCCGGCGGCGCGCTCGACCAGTTCCTCGGGGTGCGAGGCGCCGCGCAGGAACGAGTAGTTCGACAGGCAATGCAGCTCGGCGCAGGCGGGAACGAGGTCGGGGGCGGACATGGGACTGCAGGGGATGGCCAGGCGCGGCCACGCGGCGTCGAGCGTGGCAAATGCCGGCGAGCGAAGGCTGCGCCCGGATACCGTATGAATATACGGCACATGAGCGATCCGCGCCAGCGCAACGGCGAGC
>DATGDG010000263.1:0-16265 GCA_035311025.1 Casimicrobiaceae bacterium | reverse complement strand
GCGAAAGCAGGCGCGTCTTTTCACCCAACGACTAGGAGGAGACATGGATAGCGTCGAGGATCGCAACACCCTGAGCGAAGCCGACATACGCAAGGTCGCGTTCGCCAGTGCCATCGGCTGCACGATCGAGTGGTACGACTTCTTTCTCTACAACACGTTTGCGGCGCTGATCTTCAACAAGCTGTTCTTCCCGTCGTTCGACCCACTGATCGGCACGATGCTCGCCTATACGACGGCGCTGGTCGGCTTCATCGCGAGGCCGGTCGCCGGCGTCATCTTCGGCCATTTCGGCGACCGCGTCGGTCGCAAGAAGATGCTGATCCTGACGCTGCTGATCATGGGACTCGGCACCTTCCTGATCGGCCTGCTGCCGACCTACGACAGCATCGGCGTCTGGGCGCCCATCCTGCTGCTGCTGCTGCGCATCGCCCAGGGCCTCGGCATCGGCGGCGAGTGGGGAGGCGCGGTGCTGATGGCCGTCGAGCATTCGCCCAAGGGCAGGCGCGGCTTCTACGGCAGCTGGCCGCAGATGGGCGTGCCCGCAGGGCTCGCGCTCGCCACGGGCATGGTCGCGCTGCTGACCGCGCTGCCGGGCGACGCGTTCCTGGCCGGCGCATGGCGCATCGCCTTCCTGGTGAGCGCGATCCTGGTCGCGATCGGCGTCTACATCCGGCTCAAGATCATGGAGACGCCGGCATTCCTGCGGGTGCAACAGACGCAGACGGTCGCGCGCGTGCCGTTCATGGACCTCCTGCGCAATCAGACGCGCGAGGTCGTGCTCGGCATGGGTTGCCGCTACATCGAAGGCGTCGTGTTCAACATCTACGGCGTGTTCGTCATCACCTACCTGGTCGTCTCGCTGAAAGTGCCCAAGGCGACCGCGCTGCTCGGCGTGACGCTCGCGGCGGTGGTGATGCTGTTCTTCATCCCGACGTTCGGCAAGCTGTCCGACCGCCTCGGGCGTCGCAAGGTGTTCGCCTGGGGTGCGTTCCTGAGCGGTCTCGCCGGCTTTCCCGCGTTCTGGCTGATGAGCACGGGTGCACCCAGTCCGTTCCTGATCGCGCTCGCGATCGTGATCCCGTTCGGCTTCATCTACGCGGCGGTCTATGGTCCGGAGGCGGCGCTGTTCTCGGAGCTGTTCGACACGCGGGTGCGCTACAGCGGCATCTCGTTCGTCTACCAGTTCTCGGGGATTTTCGCGAGCGGCCTGACGCCGATCATCGCCACCGCGCTGCTCCGCCAGGGCGACGGGCAACCGTGGCTGGTCGCCGGCTACATGCTGATCGTGGGACTGATCAGCACCGCGTCGGTGCTGATGCTGAAGGAATCGCTGCACGCGGACCTCGTCGTGCCGATCGGGGGCTTCGCGGCGAAGAAGCCTGCCGCTTGACGCCGGACGCACCTCGCGGCGCCGCCGGCGCCGTCGTCACCGACCCCGACCCCGACCCCGTGATCGGCCTGCCTGAGTTGCGATGGACCTGAACCTGCAAGGCAAGGTCGTGCTGGTCACCGGTGGCGGCGGCGGGATCGGCGCCGCCGTCGCTGCCGCGTTCGTCGCCGAAGGCTGCGTCGCCTACCTCGGCGACGTGGATGCGGAGGCCGCGGCGCGGGTCGCGACGTCGCTCGGTGGCGCGGCGCATCCGCTCGTGATGGACGTCGGCGATGCCCGTGCGGTGCAGCGCGTGGTGCAGGGCATCGTCGAGCGTCACGGCCGCGTCGACGTCCTGGTGAACAACGCCGGGATCATGAAGAGCGGGAGCCTGGCCGAGGCCAGCGTCGAGGACTGGGACGAGGTCTGCCGGGTCAACCTCTCGGGCGTCTTCTACTGCTCGAAGGCGGTGCTCGCGCCGATGGTCGAGCGGCGCTCGGGAAGGATCGTCAACATCGCCTCGGTCTCCGCTTGGCGGGGCGGAGGCGCGATCGGCAATGTCCTCTACGCTGCGACCAAGGCCGGTGTCGTTGCGCTGACCAAGGGCTTCGCCCGCGAGCTCGCCCCATTCGGTATCGGCGTCAACGCGATCGCGCCGTCGGTAGCCGACACCGCGATGACGCATTCGCTGCTGACGCCCGAGCGCAGGCGGGCCGTGACGGCTGCCATCCCCAGCGGCCGGCTGGCGCTGCCTGCGGACGTCGCGCGCATGGCCGTGATCCTCGCGTCGGACGTGTCGGAGTACGTCACCGGCGAGACGATCGCCGTCGACGGCGGCTACCTGACGAGGTAGCCGTCCCGCCGATCGCGCGTCAGCTGCCGTGCAGTGCGTGCACTTCGGGGAAGAACATGTCCTTCCACGACTCCGGCTTCACCTTGATCGAGCCGATCCTGTACATGAAGTCGGCGTAGGTGGTGATCTTGTGCGGCGTCGTCGTGAACTTCACGAGCGGATCGTCGAGGACCTTGAGCGGGAGGTCGGCCGGTCCCTTGTAATGCGCCCATTCGATGTAGTTCTTCGCTGCGGCAGGCTTGTCGCGGTTGATCTCGGCGATCGCTTCCTCGAACGAGGCGAGGAAGGCGCGGTAGATCTTCGGGTTGTCCTCGCGGAACTTCGAGGTGGTCCAGACGACTGTGAACGTGTGCGGCCCGCCGACGATCTTGTAGGAGTCGAGCACCGTGTGGATGCCGGGGTGTTCGAGCTCCTGGTACTGGAACGGTGGCGCAGTGAAGTGCGCAGTGACCTCGCTCGCAGGGGACAGGAGTGCGGACATTCCGTCCGGATGCGACAGCGAGACGGTGAGCTTGTCGAGCTTGTTGTAGTCCTTCTCGCCGAACGCCTGCGCCGCGGCCATCTGCAGGTTGACGGCCTGGAACGAGACCTTGACCGCGGGCAGGGCGATCTTGTCCTTGTCGGTGAAGTCCTTGATGCTCTTCACGTCCGGGTTGCGCGTGTTGAGGTACAGCGGCATCGTGTTCATCGCGCACACGCCCTTGACATCGAGGTTGTCGCGCGTCTTCGCCCACAGCGTGATCAGCGGTCCGAGGCCGCCGGAGGCGAAATCGAGGCTTCCGGAAAGCAGCGCGTCGTTCATCACGTTGCCGCCTGCGAACTTGGTCCAGGTGACCTCGACGTCGCCCAGGCCTTCCTGCTTCGCGTGTTTCTCGAGGAGCTTCTGGTGCTCCATATACATCAGCGGCAGGTAGGTGATGCCGAACTGCTGGGCGATACGTACGTGCGTCGTTTCCGCCTGCGACGGCAGCGCGGTCGCCGCGGCCAGGGTCGCCGCGGCGCAGAGCATCAGTGTCTTGCCGAACATGAAAGGATCCTCCAGGTGGTGATGGCGCGGTCGCCACGGCTCTCTCGGTCCACAGGCCGCGTGGTCGCACGCCACGAGGACGCAATGTGCCGCAGTTGCCCGCCGCGGGCAACCGGTTGCAGGGCTTTGCGCCGCCCGCGACGAGGGTCCGCCGATAACGGCCGGGTCCCGGTCGCGCTACACTGGCTGCCCGTTTGCCCCGCCTTCATGAGACTCGTCAGCTATCGCTCAGGTGGCCGTACCCGTGTCGGTGCGGTCGTCGACGGCCGTGTCGTCGACCTCGAGCCCGTCCTGCGCGGCCTGCGCACCTGGGGGGAATCGTCGATGCTGTCGCTGCTGCGCGCCGGCGACCGCGGCCTCGCTGCCGTCGCCGACCAGCTGGCCGGGGTGCGAAGCGGCGATGCGCATCCGCGGCTCGCCGACGTCGAGCTGCTCGCGCCGATCCCCCGCCCGGGGAAGATCGTCGCCGTCGGTCGCAACTACGCCGACCACGCGGCCGAAACGGGCGTCAAGCCTTTCGAGGCGCCGCGGATCATCGCCAAGCTCTCGTCGTCGGTCACCGGCCCCGGCTCGGTCGTTCCGCGGCCCGAGGGTGTCGCGAAGCTCGACTACGAGATCGAGCTCGCCGCCGTGATCGGGAGCACCGCCCGTCGCGTGGCCCGCGCCGATGCCCTGGCGAACGTGGCGGGCTACACGATCCTCGACGACGTCAGCGCGCGCGAATTCCAGCTCGACGTTTCGCCGCCGCAGACGACCTTCGCCAAGAGCATGGACGGCTTCTGCCCGATGGGGCCGTGGCTGGTCACCCGCGACGAGATTCCGGACCCCCAATCGCTGCGCCTGTCGACCTTCGTCAACGGGGAGCGGGTGCAGGAGGGCAATACGCGCGACATGCTGGTCGATGTCGCCGGCCTGATCGAGTACATTTCGCGTTACATGACGCTGGAGCCGGGGGACGTCGTCGCCACCGGAACGCCGGCCGGCGCCGGCGCCTTCCGCAAGCCGCCACGGTATCTCGCGCCGGGGGACCGGCTGCGGCTCGAGATATCGACAATAGGCGTGCTCGAACACGCCATCGGATGACCGTCATCAATCAAGGAGGAGCGAAGAAATGCGGCATCGAATCATCGGGGCATCGCTGGCGCTGCTTGCGCTGGTCGCATCGACCGGCGCGGCAGGCGAGGCGACCGAAATCCGCTTCGCCAAGCAGACGTCGATGGGCTACGTGCAGTTCAACATCATCGATCACGACAAGCTGATCGAGAAATACGCGAAGAAGCTCGGCCTGCCGCCGGTCAAGGTGACCTGGGTCACCTTCAACGGTCCCGATGCGATGAACACGGCACTGCTCGCGAACCAGGTCGACGTCGTGGCGGGCGGCGTTCCCGCGCTGGTGACGCTCTGGGCCAAGACGCACGGCACGCCGCAGGAAGTGCGCGGTATCTCGGCGCTGAGCTCGCAGCCGTTCCTGCTCAATACGCGCAACCCGAACGTCAAGACGATCGAGGACTTCACCGACGCCGACCGGATCGCGGTGCCGGCGGTCGGCGTCTCGGTGCAGGCGGTCACGCTGCGGATGGCGGCGGCGCAGGCTTTCGGCAAGGAGAACTACACGAAGCTCGACAAGCTGACGATCTCGCTGCCGCCCCCCGATGCGACGATCGGCCTGATCTCCGGCGGAAGCTCGTTCGACAGCGCGTTCAGCGTTCCGCCGTTCCAGACCGAGCAGCTGGAGGCGCCGGGAATCCACACGGTGCTGAACTCGTTCGACGTCCTCGGTGGTCCGCATACCTTCACCGCAGCGTGGACGTCGCGCAAGTTCCACGACGACAATCCCAAGCTCTACCAGGCGCTGATGGACTCGCTCGACGAAGCGACGAAGATCCTGAACGCCGACAAGCGCGCAGCGTCGAAGCTCTGGATGGAGGACGCCAAGTCCAAGCTGTCGCCCGACCTCGTCTACAACGTCATCAGCGACCCGCAGGTCAAGTGGACGCTGGTACCCGAGCAGACGATGAAATACGCGACGTTCATGAAGGATGTCGGCATGATCAAGACAGCCCCGGCGAGCTGGAAGGACCTGTTCTTCCCCGAGGTCCACACCCTCCCGGGAAGCTGACGACGAATGGGCCGCGCGGCGGCGCCTCGCGGCGCCCGTCGCCGACCGGGATAGGGAAAGATCGATGCCTTTCGACCACACGAACGTCCTCGGCGGCCGGCTCGCGCCATGCTCGGTGTCGCCGAGGACGGGGTTCTACCGTGACGGGTGCTGCAATACTGGGTCCGAGGACGTCGGCATGCACGTCGTGTGCGCGAGAATGACGCGCGAGTTCCTCGATTTCGAGCGTGAACGCGGCAACGACCTGGTCACGCCGGTCCCCGAAACCGGATTCCCCGGGTTGAAGCCGGGCGACCAGTGGTGCATATGCGCGGCGCGCTGGCGCGTGGCTTTCGAGGCGGGCGTCGCGCCTCCGGTCGTGCTGCAGGCGACGCACGAGGAGACCCTCGCCGTCATTCCGCTGGCCGACCTGCGTCGTCACGCGCTCGACCTCAATTGAAAGCGGCGGTTGCACTTGCGGCGTTCGTCGTGGCGTCCGCCGCCGCACTCGGGGAGACTACGATGAGTCTTGTGATCGGATCCACCGCATTCGCGGCCAATGGCGCGATTCCGTCGCGGTACACCTGCGAGGGCGAGGACGTGTCCCCGCCGCTCGCGTGGAGCGGGGCCCCCGCGGGAACCAGGACCTACGCGCTGATCGTCGACGACCCCGACGCCCCCGATCCCGCGGCGCCGAAGATGACTTGGGTCCACTGGGTGCTCTACGACATCCCGGCCTCGGCCGGCGGCCTCGACGAGGCAGTCCGGTCCGGCGCGCTGCCGCCCGGCACCCGCGAAGGACGCAACGACTGGAAGCGCGGCGGCTATGGAGGGCCGTGTCCGCCGATCGGCCGGCATCGCTATTTCTTCAAGCTCTACGCGCTCGACACCGCGCTGCCGAAGCTCGCGCATCCGGACAAGGCCGCACTGGAGAAGGCGATGGCCGGGCACATCCTCGCCGAGGCCACGTTGATCGGAACGTATCAGAAAGGCCGATAGGCCGCGCCGGCGGGTGACGGCGCGATCGGCGCGGCTGCCACCGCGTCGCGGCTCCGGCAGCCGTTGCGCGCCGCGGTCACCTGCCGCTTCGCGTCTGCATCGACATTCCATGCGCTGCCTGTTCGAACCACGTCTGGTCAACGACGCTTTCGGGGATCCAGGTCTCTACGTCGATTTCCGCGACGAGCGCCGGGCACTGCTGTTCGACCTCGGCGACATCGGCGTGCTGCCGCCCCGCAAGCTGATGCGCCTATCGCACATCTTCATCACCCACGCTCACATGGATCACTTCGCCGGCTTCGATCCGCTGCTGCGCGTGGTCCTGGGGCGCAAGGCCGGCCTGACCCTGTTCGGGGGACCCGGCTTCATCGCGCAGGTCGAGCACAAGCTGCGTGCCTATACGTGGAATGTCGTGCACCGCTACGAAGCGCTGACCCTCGACGTGTGCGAGACCGGAATCGACGGTCGCGGGCAGCATGCGCGCTTCTCGAGCCGCAGCCGGTTCGCGTGCGAGCCCATGGACGCCTTCGAAGTGCCGGGCGACGTCGTGCACGACGAAGCGACGTTTCGCGTCCGCGCGCGGTTCGTCGACCACGACACACCCTGCCTCGCGTACGCGATCGAGGAGAAGGCGCACGTCAATGTCGCCCGGGACCGCCTCGAGGCCCTGGGGGTGTCGACCGGGGCCTGGCTGCGCGAGCTCAGGCACGCCGTGCTGACCGGGGCTCCGGGCTCGACGCCGATCGATGTGCGCTGGCGCGATCGGCAGGGGGAACACGCGATGATCCGCAAAGTCGACGAGCTGCGGCACCTGGTCCTCGACATCGTCTCCGGCCAGCGCATCGGCTACGTCACCGACCTGCGCTACACCGAGGCGAACGTGCAGGCGCTCTCCCAGCTCCTTGCCGGCGTCGACCTGTTGTTCATCGAAAGCGTGTTCCTCGACGAGGATGCCGATCACGCCGCCCGCAAGAATCACCTGACGGCGGGGCAGGCCGGTACGATTGCGCGCGTCCTCGGGGCGAGGGAGGTGAGGCCGTTCCACTTCTCGCCTAGATACCAGGGGCGCGAGGCCGAGCTGGTCGCGCAGGCGCAGATGGCATGGACGGGACAGTCGCGCCGCTGGAGCGCGATCCCGAAGGAATGCATCGGATGAGCATGTCGGCAACGGAGATCCGCCTGTTGCGCTACTTCCTGGCAGTGGCGGAGGCGCGCAGCTTCACCGTAGCCGCGCACACGCTGGGAATCTCGCAGCCGACGCTCTCCCATCAGATCAGGAACCTCGAAACGTGCCTGGAGATGACATGAAAGACATGACGCTTGCACTGGCCTCCGAACTCGCCGATGGCACGCTCGCCGCCGGCCGCGCGGAGGGCTGCCAACCGCTGGCCGTCGTCGTGCTCGACGCCGGGGGCCACGACGTGGTCGTCAAGCGCGAGGATCGCTGCGGCCTGCTGCGTGCCGACATCGCCCGCGGCAAGGCCTGGGGCGCGCTGGGGATGGGCTTCGGATCGCGCGATCTCGCGAAGCGCGCCGAGGGCAATCCGCGTTTCTTCGCCGCGCTTGCCGCACTCTCCGGTGGACGCATGATTCCCAATCCCGGCGGCGTGCTGGTGCGCAACGCCGATGGCGACGTCGTCGGCGCGGTCGGCGTGAGCGGCGACACCTCGGAACGGGACGAGGCCTGCGCGGTCGCCTCGATCGGGCGGGCGGGAATGACGGCGGACGCAGGCTGAGCGCCCGGTGGCTGGACGCCGCGGTCTCGCGCCCGGCGCCGCTTCCTCCGTTCGTCGCCCACGTCGTTGAACACCTCGTGGACGGTCAGGCGCAGCCCGCCCCTCGTTCCCGGCCTCCGAGACGCATGAAGCTCAACATCCTGTCCGACCTGCATCTGTCCGTCGCGCCATTCGCGCCCCCGGACAACAGCGCCGATGCGGTCATCCTCGCGGGCGACATCGCGCGGCCCTGGGACGCCGTCACCTGGGCACAGCGCTTCGACAAGCCGGTCCTCTACGTTCCGGGCAACCACGAGTTCTACGGCGATACCCTCGATGGCACGATCATGCGGCTGCGCGAGGCCTGCGCCGGCACGCAGGTCCAGTTGCTCGATGACGATGAAGTCGTCCTGGGAGGCGTGCGCTTCCTCGGCAGCACGCTGTGGACCGATTTCAGGTTGTTCGGCGACGGTGACCGGCGTGCGGCAGCGATGCGCGACGGCCAGCGCTGGATCCGCGACTTCACGCGCATTCGCACTGCAGACGCTCCGGAGGCCGTGTTCACGCCGGAACGCTCGGCCACGTTGTTCGACGCTCACGTCCGATGGCTGGAGGAAAGACTCGCTGCGCCGCATCCCGGACCCACCGTCGTCATCACGCATCACGCGCCGTCGCCGTCGAGCATTCACCCGCGCTTCGCCGGCTCGCCACTCAATGCCTGCTTCGTGTCGGATGCCGAGCACCTGCTCGACGGAATGCGCGCGCGCCTGTGGATCCACGGGCACACGCACGACAGCTTCGACTATGTCGTGAACGGAACGCGCGTCGTGTGCAATCCGCGCGGTTATGCGCGCGATGGCGTCAACGAGAATCCGCTGTTCGATCCGGACCTGGTCATCGAAATCGCCTAAGGTGCCTCGCTGAACATCGCGACGATCGTCTCGCGCAGCCAGCGGTTCCCGGCGTCGTGCTCGTAGCGCCGATACCAGTGCACGCCGACGTCGAAGCGCGGCAGGCCGCGGGTGCGCCACACCGCATAGCGCCCGAGGCGGCGGAACGCTTCCGACAGCCGCTCCGGCATGATCGCCGCAAGCTCGGTGTCGGCGAGGATCGACGGCAGCACCATGAAATGCGGCAGCGTGAGGCGGACCCGCTCGCGCAGGCCCAGCGCGTCGATCGCGCGCGCGGTGGCGGGGTGGGAGCGAACGAGCACGTAGGACAGGCGCGCGAGTGTCGCGCGGGTCGGGCGTTCCCGCGCCAGTGGGTGGTCGCCGCGCATCGCGACGACGTATTGCTCGTGCAGCAGGAAGCGTCGCTCGACGTCGGTCAGCGCCGGGATGTAGCCGATTGCGAGGTCGATCCGTCCGGATTCCATCGCGGGCAGGATCGCGTCGTCGTCGAGCTGGAAGGCCTCCAGCCTCACGCCTGGAGACACGCGCGCGAGCTGCGCCATCAGGGGCGGGAGGAAGATCGTTTCGCCGATGTCGCTCATGTGCAGCCTGAACGTCCGCGTCGACCGCGCGGGAACGTAGGCGTCCTCCTCGTGCAGCGCTGCCTCGAGCGTTCCCAGCGCCTGCTCGACGGCGGCGGCGAGGCGCCCGCCCTTCGGCGTCGTCGTCATGCCGCGATGGGTCCGAACGAACAGGGGGTCGCGCAGCTCCGCGCGCAGCCTGCGCAGCGCATGGCTGACCGTCGGCTGGGAGACGCCCAGGCGCTCCGCGGCCCGCGTCACGTTGCCGGTCGCGTGCACGGTGTGGAAGGTCTGCAGCAGGTTGAGGTCGAGTCTGGCGATATTCATTCTGTCTATGAGCGATCTAACGAATATGACATGGACAGATGGTACCGGGTTGACTAGATTTGCGCGACCCGGCGCAAGTCCGGGACGACGGAGGGGTCTTGGAGGTATCGTTCGAAAGGGAGGTGCGCAGCCTGCGGCTGCGCGCCGGCGACACGTTCCACGGCGAGGGGATCCTCGCGGTCACCAAGGCGCTGCTGCAGTCGGGTGTCGCCTACGTCGGTGGCTACCAGGGCGCGCCGGTGTCCCACCTGCTCGACGTGCTGGTCCAGGCCCGCGAGTACCTGGGCGAGCTCGGCGTGCACGTCGAAGCCTGCTCGAACGAGGCCTCCGCGGCGGCGATGCTCGGCGCATCGATCCACTACCCGCTGCGGGGCGCCGTCACCTGGAAGTCGATCGTCGGCACCAACGTCGCGGCCGATGCGCTGTCCAACCTCGCGTCGCCGGGGGTTCGTGGCGGCACGCTGATCATCGTCGGCGAGGACTACGGCGAAGGCGCGAGCGTCATCCAGGAGCGCACCTACGCGTACGCCCTCAAGTCGTCGCTGCTGTTGTTCGACCCGCGGCCCGATCTCGCCCACATGGTGCGAACCGTCGAGGAGGCGTTCGGGGTGTCCGAGGCTTCGAACATGCCGGCGATCCTGCAGCTGCGCATACGGGCCTGCCACGTCCGAGGGTCTTTCGCCTGCAAGGACAACGTGGCGCCGGCGATCTCCGCGCGGCACCTGATGGAGAGCCCGGCCGGGTTCGACTACTCGCGGCTTGCGCACCCGCCCGTCACCTTCGCGCATGAGAAGACCAAGGCCGAGCAGCGTCTCCCGGCCGCCCGCCGGGCGATCGTCGAGCGGGGCCTGAACGAGTTCTTCGCCGGACGTCGCGACGACGTCGGCCTGATCGTCCAGGGCGGCCTCTACAACTCCGTGGTCGGCGCGCTGCAGCGGCTCGGCCTCGCCGACGCCTTCGGCGACGGCGAGCTGCCGGTCTTCGCGCTCAACGTCACCTATCCGCTGGTGCCGGAACAGCTGCGCGATTTCTGCGTCGGCAAGCGCGCGGTGCTGGTGGTCGAGGAGGGACATCCGGCGTTCATCGAACAGGAGCTGCAGGCGACGCTGCGCCGGCTCGACGTGCAGACGGCGGTGCACGGCAAGGACGTGCTGCCGATGGCGGGCGAGTACACGGTCGAGGCGCTGGCCCGCGGCCTCGCCGATTTTCTCGCGGCAGGCGCACCCGACATCGATGTGACCGCGGGACGGGGCTGGCTCGCCGATCTCGGCGAGCGGCGCAAGGCCGCCGCGCAGGCGCTCGCGGCCCCGCTGCCGCCGCGCCCGCCGCAGTTTTGCATCGGGTGCCCGGAGCGGCCGACCTTCGCGGCGCTGAAGCTCGCGCAGCAGCGCGTGGGCGACGTGCACATCGCGGCCGATATCGGCTGCCACGCCTTCGCGACCTTCGAGCCGTTCTCGATGGGTCACTCGATCCTCGGCTACGGCATGAGCCTCGCATCGCGCGCGGGCGTGTCGCCGATGATGAAGCGGCGCGCCCTGGCGGTGATGGGCGACGGCGGGTTCTGGCACAACGGCCTGCTGACCGGCGTGCAGTCGGCGCTGTTCAACGGCGACGATGCGGTGCTGCTGATCTTCAAGAATGGCTACACGTCGGCGACGGGCACGCAGGAGATCATCTCGACGCCCGACGACGCGATCAAGGCAGGAAGCGCCGACAAGACGCAGAGCCTGGTCGCGCACAACCAGGTGATCGAGCGCACGCTCGAGGGCATGGGCGTCAGGTGGCTGCGGCGCGTCGACAGCTACAGGGTCGATGCGATGCGGCGTACGCTCGAGGAGGCGCTCACCACCGATTTCCCGGGACTGAAGGTGGTCATCGCCGAGGGCGAATGCCAGCTCGAGCGGCAGCGGCGGGACAGGCCCTGGCGCGCAGCGCGCATCAAGTCGGGCAAGCGCGTGGTGCGCGTCAAGTACGG
The DNA here is from genome assembly GCA_035311025.1 of Casimicrobiaceae bacterium. Taxonomy (GTDB): domain Bacteria; phylum Pseudomonadota; class Gammaproteobacteria; order Burkholderiales; family Casimicrobiaceae; genus VBCG01. The sequence continues at coordinate 4,431 of DATGDG010000263.1, read as the reverse complement.
CGTCGACGAGGACACCTGCTCGGGAGACCACTCGTGCATCCGGCTGTCGGGGTGTCCTACGCTGTCGGTCAAGCCACCCAGCGATCCGCTGAAGGTCGATCCGGTCGCGACGGTGCTGGAGGGCTGCGTCGGCTGCGGACTGTGCGGGGAGAACGCGCACGCGGCGACGCTTTGCCCGTCGTTCTATCGCGGCGAGGTCGTCGTCAACCCGCGCTGGACCGAGCGCGTCGCGCAGCGCCTGCGGCGCGCGATCGTCGCGCTGCTGCAGCCGGCCTAGCGCATGCCGGAATCCATGAGCGGAAGAAGGCACGAAGCCCTGTGCGATCCCGTGCGTGAGCCGGTTTCCATCCTGATCGGAGCCCTCGGCGGGCAGGGTGGCGGGGTCCTGGCCGAATGGCTGGTCGACGCCGCGACGCGCGCGGGCTACGTCGCTCAGAGCACGTCGATCCCGGGCGTGGCGCAGCGCACCGGCGCGACGACCTACTACGTCGAGGTGCATCCGCAGCCGCGGGCCGAACTCGCCGGGCGCATCCCGATCCTCGGCCTGTATCCGGTGCCCGGCCGGGTCGACCTCGTCATCGCGTCGGAGCTCCTCGAAGCGGGGCGCATCCTCCAGGGCGGATTCGTCAGTGCCGATCGCACGCGGCTGATCGCGTCGACCAGCCGGACGCTGACGACCGCCGAGAAGATGGCGATGGGCGACGGGCGCTTCAGCTCCGAGCACCTGCTGGGCGCGGTGCGGCAGCACAGCAGGGTCCTGCATGCGTTCGACATGGACGAAGCGGCCCGCGAGGCGGGCACGGTCGTCAGCAGCGTGATGCTCGGCGCGATCGCCGGCAGCGGCGTGCTGCCGATCGCGCGCACGGTGTTCGAGGAGGTCGTGCGCGCCGGTGGCCCCGGCGTCGGGGCGAGCCTGCGCGGATTCGATCGCGGCCATGCGGCCGTCGCACGACCCGCGTCGCCGTCGGGGCAGTCGCAAGCGAGCGCATCGTCACCGGCGCAGCCCGAAGGACCATCGACAGCGGGGCAGATCGCGCCGGCCGCCGCTGCCGAATCCGCGTCGGCCCACGCGCGAATCGCCGCCGAGCCATTTCCTGCGGCCGCGCGCGGCGTCATCGCGCTGGGCTTCGATCGCGTCGTCGGGTTCCAGGATGCGCGCTACGGTCGTCTCTATGTCGAACGGTTGCGTGCGATCGACCAGGCGGAACGCGCGTGCGATCCGGAAAACCGACACGGCGCCCGCGTGCTGCGCGAGACTGCACGCTTTCTCGCGCTGTGGATGGCGTTCGACGACATCGTCCGCGTCGCGTCACTCAAGTGCCGCGCATCCCGGTTCGCGCGCGTACGCCGGGAGATCGGCGCCGGGGCCGGCGACGTCGTTCACATCTTCGATTACTTCAAGCCCGGCGTGTCCGAGTTGGCGGGCATGCTGCCGTCGCCCGTCGCGCGCAGGCTCGTCGCCTGGGACCGGCGGCGCCGGATGCGCGGCCGCGAACCCTTGGCATGGCCGCTGCATCTAGGCACGCACACGATCCATGGATTGCTGCTGCTGCGATCGCTGGCGGCGCTGCGCGGTCTGCGGCGCTTCGGGGCACGCTACCAGGAGGAGCAGCGCGGCATCGAGCGCTGGCTCGCCGCGATCGCGGCAGGCTGCGCCGAGGATCCGGCGCTGGGCCACGAAATCGCGCTCTGCGGGCGGCTCGTCAAGGGCTACGGCGCGACCAACGAACGCGGCAAGGCCAACCTCGCGCACATCCTCGAACACCTGGTCCACGAACCGGCCGGACAGCCGGCGCAGGTCCGCAGCTCGGCGATCCGCAGGGCGCGCGAGGCGGCCCTTTCCGACGAAGGCGGCAAGGCGCTCGATGCCGAACTGGTGAAACACGGTGCGCCACCCCGGCCGGCGGTCGCGCAACCGGTCAAGTGGCTGCCGCGACGCACGCCGCCCCCTCAACCCGAACGCATGCACTGACATGGCATTCCGCTATCTCTCGCAATTCGAAATCGATTTCGGCGACTGCGACCCGGCGCAGATCGTCTTCTATCCGAATTTCCTGCGCTGGATGGATGCGGCGTCGCTGCGCTACTTCAACGCGGCCGGCGTCCCACCGTGGCACCGCAGACCGGAACGCTGGGAGGACGGGATCATCGGCACGCCGATCGTCGACGTTCAGGTGCGGTTCATCGCGCCCGCGACCTACGGCGACCGCATCGAGATCGAGTCGTCGATCGTCGAGTGGCGCAACCGCAGCTTCGTCATGCGGCACCTGATACGGCGCGGCTCGACCTTGCTGGCCGAGGGACGCGAGGTGCGCGTGTTCGCGCGCTTCCATCCAGAGGATCCGGAGCGGATCGAGACGGTGGCGGTGCCGGCAGAGATTCGGGAGCGCTGCCCCGCGGTCTGAGGCCGAGGAGCAGGGATTCCGATCGTTCGCGGTCGCAGGACCGCCGTGCGGCGGAGAGGAGGCGTGATGCACGACCAACAGGTGGGTGATGTGACCACCGCCGGTGCAGGATTCGGCCGGGGCGGGCGGGCGTTGCTCGCGCTTTCGAAATACGTGGCCCTCGGCGGCGGACTCGTGTTCGTCGCGCTGGTCGCGATGGAGATCGTGTCGATCGTCGGTCGCAAGCTTTTCTCGGCTCCCGTCCCTGGCGACGTCGAGATCCTCCAGATGTGCGCGGCATTCGCGGCATCGGCATTCTTCGCCTACTGCCATCTGATCGGCGGGGACGTCAAGGTCGATTTCTTCACTCACAAGCTCGCCCCGCAGCGCGTCGCGCTGCTCGACGGTTTCGGCTCACTGCTGGTGGGCGCGTTCGGCGCGCTGGTCGCGTGGCGGACATGGGCGGGCGCGATGTCGCTGAAGCAGGACGGCGTCACCTCGGCGGTCCTCGGCTGGCCGCAATGGATCTCGCAGGCGCTGATGGTGCCGAGCTTCGCGCTGCTCGCGCTCGCGGGCTTCTACATGGCGTGGCACCACCTGCAGATCGCCCTGCGTCTGCGGGAGGCGGCAAGGTGACGTCCGCCACGGTGCGCCGCAGACGGCCATGAGCGGCATCGAAGTCGGTTTCCTGATGTTCGCCATCATGCTGACGATGATGGTGTTCCGGGTTCCGATCGGCATCGCGATGTTCTCGGTCGGATTCGGCGGCTACGCCTACCTCACCGGCGGCAACTTCCTGGCGCTCCTCAATTCGCTCAAGGACCTTGCGTACGCGCGCCTGTCCAACTACGACCTGGTCGTGATCCCGCTGTTCCTGCTGATGGGGCAGTTCGCGACGCACGGCGGGCTCTCTCGCGCGCTGTTCCGTTTCGTCAGCGCATTCCTGGGCCACCGCAAGGGCGGCGTCGCGATGGCGTCGATCGGCGCCTGCGCAGGGTTCGGCGCGATCTGCGGGAGTTCGCTCGCCACTGCGGCGACGATGGGGCAGGTGGCCCTGCCCGAGTTGCGGCGCTACGGCTATTCGGGCGCGCTTGCCACCGGAGCGCTCGCGGCGGGCGGCACGCTCGGCATCATGATCCCGCCGTCGGTGCCGCTGGTGATCTACGCGATCCTCACGCAGGAGTCGATCGGCAAGCTGTTCGTTGCCGCGGTCATCCCCGGGATCATCGCGATGCTCGGGTACATGGCGGTCGTGCGCATCGTCGTGACCCTCGACCCGCGGGCGGGTCCGGCCGGCGCTCGCGTCGCGTGGCCCGAGCGGATGACGAGCACGCTGCAGGTGCTGCCGGTGCTGCTGGTGTTCGTCGTCGTGATCGTCGGCATCTACGGCGGCTGGGCCAATCCGACCGAGGCGGCGGCGATCGGCGCAGCCGCCTGCGGCATTCTCGCCGTCGCCAACGGCATGCGTAAGGACGGCCTGGTGGCGAGCGCGCTCGGCACCGCGCAGGCGACGGCAATGATCTTCCTGGTGCTGCTCGGCGCGGACATGATGAACACGACGCTGGCGCTGTCCCAGATGCCGGTGGAACTCGCGACCTGGGTCAAGCACAGCGGCCTGTCGCCGCTGCTCGTGATGTTCATGATCCTCGCGGTCTACATCTTCCTCGGCTGCGTGATGGACTCGCTGGCGATGATCCTGCTGACGATCCCGATCTTCTATCCAATGGTGATGGGCCTCGACTACCACGGGCTTGCGCAGTCCGACAAGTCGATCTGGTTCGGCATCCTCGCGCTGATGGTGGTCGAGATCGGGCTCGTGCATCCGCCAGTCGGGCTCAACGTCTACATCATCAACCGGCTTGCCAAGGACATCCCGCTGACCGAAACGTTCAAGGGTGTCGTGCCGTTCCTGCTGTCGGATTTCGTCCGCATCACGCTGCTCGTCATGTTTCCGGTGATATCGTTGTACCTCGTTCACGCATTCAAGCGCTGACGCAAACCAGGAGGAGGTCGCATGAAGATAGGGAAGCTCGTGCAGTGGTTAATG
>DATGDG010000262.1:0-2791 GCA_035311025.1 Casimicrobiaceae bacterium | reverse complement strand
GCAGCGTGACGCTTGCGGGGCGCTCGAGCGCGGCCTGCACCCATCGCCGCAGCGTGCGCCGCCGCGGCAGCGGCGCGGGATCGACCATCCACTGGATCGCGAGCTCGAGCTCCGGCGGTGCACCTCCCTCTCCCCGCTGCCGGGGAGAGGGCAGGGGTGAGGGGGGCGCATCCGCCTCTCCCCGCGTGCGGGGAGAGGGCCGCCCCGGCGACCCGCTACCCGGCCGCATCGCGGTCGTAGGCATCGATGATCTTCTGCACCAGCGGATGGCGCACGACATCGGCACTGGTGAAGCGAACGAACGCGATCCCTCGCACCCCTTTCAACACGCGCTCGGCCTCGATCAGCCCGCTCTTCTGCCCGCGGGCCAGGTCGATCTGCGTCACATCGCCGGTGATGACCGCCTTGGTACCGAACCCGATCCGCGTCAGGAACATCTTCATCTGCTCGGGCGTCGTGTTCTGCGCCTCGTCGAGGATGATGAACGAATGATTGAGGGTCCGGCCGCGCATGTACGCGAGGGGCGCGAGCTCGATCGTCTGGCGTTCCAACAGCTTTGCCGCCTTGTCGAAACCCATCAGGTCGTAGAGGGCGTCGAAGAGCGGGCGCAGATAGGGGTCGACCTTTTGCGCGAGGTCGCCCGGCAGGAAGCCGAGGCGCTCGCCCGCTTCCACCGCGGGACGCACGAGCACGATGCGCTTGACGGCATCGCGCTCCAGCGCGTCGACCGCGCAGGCGACGGCGAGGTAGGTCTTGCCGGTTCCCGCAGGTCCGATGCCGAAGTTGATGTCGTGGGAGGCGATGGCCTCGAGATAGGCGACCTGATTGGGCGTGCGGCCGTGCAGGTCGGCGCGGCGCGTGCGCAGCAGCGGGACGCCTTGTGCCTGCGCGAGCGCTGCTGGCCCTTCATCTTTGCCCGTTCCCCGCGCGCGGGGAGTGGGCGGGAGACGCGGAGCGTCGAGCGGGCGAGGGGCGGCGATGGATGGGGGATTCGCCGCGATCTCGACCAGTCCGAGCTGGATGTCGTCGACCGACAGCGGCTTCTCCGCCTCGGCGCAGAAGCGCTGCAGCGCGCGCGCGCCGCGGTCCACCTGCTCCGCCGCACCCTCGACCGTGAAGTCGGCACCGCGGCGCGCGATCGTCACGTCCAGCGCGGCCTCGATCTGGCGCAGATTCGCGTCCATGGGTCCGCACAGGTTCGCCAGTGCGTGGTTGTCGGCGGGTTCGAGCACGACCGTCCGCCGCGCGCGCGCCCCTCCCAGCGACCCGCGCGATCGCTTCGTCGCATGCGAGCGCGGTGCCCGGGGCATCGTCGGGGTCACAGGCCCTGGCGCACGATCGGCGCCTTTTGCGCTTCGTCGAGCATCGCGATCATGTCGGCGATGTGCGCCTGCGCTTCGCGCGACCACTTGCGCGACTGCGCGGCGGCGAGTTCGGCGTGCAGCCGCTTCGCGTCGCCGCGAAGCAGCGCACGCGCATCGGCGGGCATCGACTGCGCAGGACGGATCAGCGCGTTCGCCACCTGCGTCACGTATTCGCGCTGGAGGTTGCGTCGTGCGAGCGGGATGTCGCGGCCGGTCCGGAGCTCGCTCCACACCGCGGCGTGCAAGGTCGCATAGAGGTCGGGCAGGCGCAGTGCCCCGCGCGGGTCGTCGACCTTGGACTCGTTGTTCAGCAGGCGCTGGGCGACGATCGGGCTCATCAGGCGGTCGAGGACCGCGCGCTGCAACCCCAGCACCTGCTGGTCGATCGGCAGGTCGACCGGCGGCACCGGCCGGCCGAGCTCCTGCGCGTCCTCCATGTCGGTCGCCGATACCGTCATGTTGCGCAGGAACGCAGGAGGGAAATCGAAGCTGTCTGCCGACAGGATCTCGCTCGCGAGCATGTGCAGCGCATCGCGCTGCTTGCCCGCGTCCACGGGGTTCAGCGGGGCGCGGCCGCTGCCGGCGCGATCCTTGAGGGTCGTCAGGCCTCCGACATACTTGGCCGCGAACAGTGCGCCCTGTGCCGCCTCGATCAGGCCGCGGCTGAAATTGCGGCGCAGGATCGAATAGCTCTGGCCCGGGGAGAGCTGCATCGCCTCCGTGCGTCGCCACATCTCACGCACCAGCTCGACGCGTTTTTTCGCGTACGCGAGCGGATCGCGGCCGAGATCGAGCGGGTTCACGTCGGGATCGAGCCCGGATCCGCCGGCATCCTCGTCGGTCGCGTAGGCGAGCTGCGGCTCGTTCGAGCGGCCCGCGATCTTCGCGAGATCGGCCGCTTCCGCGGCTGCCGGGAGCTCCTTGTACGCGTATTCGATCGCCCAGTAGTCGTAGGGTCCGAGCGTCGACATGTTGAACTGTCCCTGACGCTCACCCCTGACCGCGATGTTCCACGGGTTGTATTCCATCACCGAACCCGCGATGCCATTCCTCTCGGTGAACGCCGGATCCGACAGTTCCGCCTCGGTGTAGATCGTCGATGCGCGGAAATTGTGGCGAAGCCCCAGCGTGTGCCCCACCTCGTGCATCGTCACGGCCTTGAGGAACGCATCGACGAACCGGTCGACCGCGGGGCTGTCCGGCGCGATCTCGCCGCGGGCTTCCAGCAGCGACAGCGCGAATGCGGCATCCTGGGTCGCGGCCTCCTCGTACGTGCAGCTGCGCGCGTCCGCCCGGGTCGGAGGCGCGGTTCCGGCCAGCGCGGCGAACGCATTGGTCGGCGACGGCAGGTACTCGCCGCGCAGGCTGCGGACGACGCGGACATTGTTGGCGTCGATGCCGATGTCGGCGTCGAGGATCTCGCCGGT
>DATGDG010000261.1:0-2681 GCA_035311025.1 Casimicrobiaceae bacterium | reverse complement strand
AACGCCAACAATCACGCTCGCGGGCGCGCGCCGGCGCCGTGCCGCGCCCTGCCGGCGAGGACCGCCCGATCATCACAGGAGACATCAAATGGCCACCCAACGCGTCCAGGTCGCGATCATCGGCGCCGGCCCTTCGGGGCTGCTGCTCGGGCAGTTGCTGCACAACGCCGGCATCGACGCGGTGACTCTCGAGCGCCACACCGGCGACTACGTGCTCGGCCGGATCCGTGCCGGCATCCTCGAACAGGTGTGCATCGACCTGATGGACGAGGCAGGCGTCGGCGAGCGAATGCACCGCGAAGGACTCGTGCACCGTGGCTTCGAGATGCTGGTCGGCGGGAAGCGCCACCGCATCGATCTGCACGGGCTCACCGGTGGCAAGCACGTCATGGTCTACGGTCAGACCGAGCTCACCCGCGACCTGATGGACGCGCGCAAGGCGGCCGGGCTGCCGACCGTGTACGAGGCACAGAACGTTCGGGTGCACGATTTCGACGGCACGAAGCCGAGGGTGACTTGGGACAAGGACGGGCAGGCGCACGAGATCGCCTGCGATTTCATCGCCGGCTGCGACGGTTTCCACGGCGTCTGCCGGGCGAGCGCGCCGCGCAATGCGATCACCGAATTCGAGAAGGTCTATCCGTTCGGGTGGCTGGGGCTGCTGTCCGACACGCCCCCCGTCTGCGACGAGCTCATCTACATCAACAGTCCGCGGGGCTTCAGCCTGTGCTCGCAGCGCAGCCGCACGCGAAGCCGCTACTACCTGCAGGTGCCGCTGACCGACACCATCGGGGAGTGGACCGACGACGCCTTCTGGCAGGAGCTGCGTTTGCGCCTCGACGAGCACGGGCGCGAACAACTGGCTACCGGGCCATCGCTCGAGAAGAGCATCGCCCCGCTGCGCAGCTTCATCACGGAGCCGATGCGCTTCGGTCGCATGCTCCTGGCCGGTGATGCGGGCCACATCGTGCCCCCGACCGGCGCCAAGGGCCTCAATCTCGCCGCCACCGACGTGAAGTACCTGGCGGGCGCGTTGATCGAGTACTACGCGGACAAGACCGAAATGGGCATCGACAGCTATTCGCAGCGCTGCCTGCGCCGGATCTGGCGAGCCGAGCGCTTCTCGTGGTGGTTCACGATGCTGATGCACCGGTTCCCCGAAGACGGCCCGATCGTGACCAGGTTCCAGGAAGCCGAGCTCGATTACCTGCTTCATTCCGAGTCCGGATCGCGTACGATCGCGGAAAATTACGTGGGCCTGCCACTGGACTTCGGGGCATGAAGATCATCGACTGTCACGGCCATTACACCACCGCGCCCAAGGCGCTCGAAGCTTGGCGCAACCGCCAGATCGCAGGCATCAAGGACCCGGCGGTCATGCCGAAGGCGTCGGACCTCAAGATTAGCGACGACGAGCTGCGCGAGTCCATCGAAGCGAACCAGCTGCGGCTGATGCGGGAGCGCGGCAACGACCTGACGCTCTTTTCCCCGCGCGCGAGCTTCATGGCCCACCACATCGGCGACTTCGACATCAGCGCGACCTGGGCGGCGATCTGCAACGAGCTGTGCCACCGCGTGTCGAAGCTGTTCCCCGACAACTTCGTCCCGGTGGCCATGCTGCCGCAGTCCCCCGGCGTCGATCCGAAGACCTGCATTCCCGAACTCGTGAAATGCGTCGAGCAGTACGGGAACGTCGGCATCAACCTCAACCCCGACCCGTCGGGCGGGCACTGGACCGCGCCGCCGCTGTCCGACCGGCACTGGTACCCGATCTACGAGAAGTTGGTCGAGTACGACATCCCGGCGATGATCCACGTCAGCACCAGCTGCAATGCGTGCTTCCACACCACCGGCGCGCATTACCTGAACGCGGACACGACCGCCTTCATGCAGTGCCTGACCTCCGACCTGTTCCGCGACTTTCCGACGCTGCGGTTCATCATCCCGCACGGCGGCGGCGCCGTGCCCTACCACTGGGGGCGCTTCCGCGGACTCGCGCAGGAGCTGAAGAAGCCGCTGCTGAAGGATCACCTGCTCAACAACATCTACTTCGACACCTGCGTCTATCACCAGCCGGGCATCGACCTGCTGACCCGGGTGATCCCGGTCGACAACATCCTGTTCGCAAGCGAGATGATCGGCGCGGTGCGCGGCATCGACCCCGAGACGGGTCACTACTACGACGACACCAGGCGCTACATCGAGGCGGCGAGCATCGACCCGGTGCAGCGCTACAAGATCTACGAAGGCAACGCCCGGCGCGTCTTCCCGCGGCTCGATGCCAGGCTGAAGGCCCGGGCAGGCGCCTGAGGAATCGGGCGCCGCGTTACCTGGCGTCGCAGTGTTTCTCCTGCACCCGCTGCATCAGGCGCTGCAGCCGCGCGTCGGACTGGAGCTGCTGGCCCTGGGCGGCGAACCTGTCGTGCAGCGGCTTGTCCTCGACAAGCGCGCGCCGCGCCACTTCCTCCTGGTGGGCGAACTCGGCCTGCCCCACCGCCCTGCTCGCAATGCCCGTGGGATCCGCGTGGGCCGCTGTCGCAGCGACCGTGAATCCTACGACGGCGGGGGTCTCCGCGGCGACGCGCCGCTTGCCGCGCTCGACCACGGCGTTCGCCGCCTGTCCCGCTGCCATCGCGCTCGGTGTCATCTGCTGCGCGTAGGGCATGAGCTCGGCGGCAATC
>DATGDG010000260.1:0-6080 GCA_035311025.1 Casimicrobiaceae bacterium | reverse complement strand
TCGATCGCGCGCTCGGGCAGTTCGAGGAGTTCTGCACGGTCGCGCAGAGCGTGCGACAGGGGATCGACGTCGACGTCGAGGTCTACGACAGCACGGGCGCGCGCCTCAAGTGACGCCGTCGCGCCGTCACCGGATCGCCGCGTTCGAGGCCGCGCCGACGGCCAGCGGCTCCGGCGCCCTCCACAGGAGTTTCACGACGGGTACGCCGGCTGGTACATCGCAAGCCGCGCTGCAAGCTTCAGGTCGTCCGGGCGCGGGGCATCGAGCCGCTGCTCGTCGAAGGCCACCGAGGCGACGGCTGCCGCCACCGTCGCTGCCACCTCGCGCATCCGCGCTGACTTCGGGAACACGCGGCCGGCTTCGAGGTCCGCCAGCGAGACTTCACCCGCGAGTGCCTGTGCGGCCGCGAGGAACATCGTGTCGGTGACGCGCTTCGCGCCCGACAGCAGCAGGCCGAGGCCCACGCCGGGGAAGACGTAGGAATTATTGGCCTGTCCCGGTGCAATCACGCGCGCGCCGACGGTGACCGGTGCAAACGGGCTGCCGCTCGCGAATACGGCGCGACCTTCCGTATAGCGGTAAGCCTGCTCCGCCGTGCACTCCGATTTCGACGTCGGATTGGAAAGCGCGAAAACGATCGGCCGCTCGTTCACGCGTGCCATCGCCTGCAGCAGCGGTGGGGTGAACAGTCCCGGGGTCCCCGAGGCGCCGACCAGCACCGACGGTGCGAAGCTCTCGATTGCGGCACGCAGATCGGTCGCGGGCGCACGTTCCTGGGCATAACGGCGCTTGTGCGGGGCGAGGTCGCTGCGACTCGCGACGACCAGCCCTTTCGAGTCGGCGAACAGGCAGCGGTGCTTCGCCTCGGCCTCGGTCAGTCCCTCGCGCTGCATCGCAGCCACGACCAGCCCGCCGATTCCGAGGCAGGCCTCGCCCGCACCGGCGAAGAGGATGCGTTGCTCCACCAGTCGCTTTCCAGTGATCCGGCCGGCCGCGAGCAGCCCGGCGAGACCCATGGCACCGGTGCCCTGGATGTCGTCGTTGAAGCAGCACAGGCGCTCGCGGTGACGCTCGAGCAGGCTGAATGCGGTCGCGTTGTTGAAATCCTCGAACTGCAGGATCGCGCCCGGGAAGGTTGCGCGGCAGGCATCGACGAACTCGTCGACGAATGCATCCCAATCGTCCCCGGTGATCCGCGCCCTGCGCGTGCCGACGTACCAGGGATCGTTGCGCAACGCTTCGTTGTCGGTCCCCACGTCGAGCGCGACCGGCAGGCACAGCTCGGGGCGCAGGCCTGCGCATGCCGTGTACAGGACGAGCTTGCCGATCGGGATGCCCATGCCGTTGGCGCCGAGATCGCCGAGCCCGAGGATGCGCCCGCCATCGGTCGCGACGATCATGCGGACTTCGCGTTGCGGCCAGTTGCGCAGCACCCCGTCGATGCGCCCGCGGTGCTCGAGCGTCAGATAGAGCCCGCGAGGGCGCGCGTAGATCCGGCTCCATTCGAGGCAGGCCTGGCCGACGGTCGGCGTGTAGACGACCGGAAGGAGTTCGTCGAGGTTGTCGAGCAGCACCCGGTGAAACAGCGTTTCGTTGTCGCCCTGCAGCGCGGCAAGCTGCTGGTACCGGTCGAGTGCCGTCGACGTCGACCTGAGGTTCGCGAGCACCCGGCTCGCCTGCTCGGCGAGCGATTCGACGCGCGGCGGGAGCAGGCCCTCGATGCGAAGCTGCGCGCGTTGCTCCTGCGTGAACGCCGTTCCCCGGTTGCGCAGGGGATCTGCCAGCACCGGCATGCCGGTGCCAGGATCGGCGGACGGAGGCGTCGGCAGTGACATCGAAGGCAGCGCAGCCGGAGGCAGCGAGAGGGGCGCGAAAGTCGGTCGGAGTGCGATGCGTCGGCGGGAAAGGAAGCCGTCGGTCCAGCAGCAACGGTAGCACCGCGGCCGCAGCGGGCTTTGACCGGAATCAGACTTTGGCGGGAATCGGCGCGCACGCCGCGGCACTTGCAGATGCTATCGTTGGGGGGTGCCCCAAGAACGTCGCGACCCGACCCCGGAACCGGAGATCGAGATGCCGCAGGCATCGCTGTCCCGCCACTGGCGCGACTGGCGCATCGAGATGCGGCGTCGCCTCGCTGCCCGCTTCGTCGGCGACCGCGCCTATCTGGGAGGCCTCTACCGGAAAAGGTTCGGACGCCTGCCCGAGCTCGACCATCCTTCTGGCTTCAACGAAAAGATCCTGGTCAAGATCCTCACCGACCGGCGCGAATACCTGACGCTGTTCGCGGACCGGCTGCGGGTGCGCGACTACGTGCGCCAGCGCACGCCCGGGGTCGCGCTACCCGAGCTCTACTGGTGGTCGGACGATGCCCGATCGCTGCCTTTCGATGCGCTGCCCGACGCCTTCGTGCTCAAGGCGAACCACGGCAGCGGCTACGTGCGAATCGTCGCGCGCAAGAGCGAGGTGGGGCGGGCGGAACTGGCGAGGCTCGCGGCGAAATGGCTCGCATCGGATTTCACCCTCGTCGGCCGCGAGTGGGCCTACCGCGACGTGCGCCGCGCCGTGTATGCGGAGGAATTGCTGCGCGACGAATCAGGTGGCATCCCGCCCGACTTCAAGCTCTTCGCGTTCGACGGTGAGGTACGCCTGATCCAGGTCGACCGCGATCGCTACGGGCATCACACGCAGGTGCTCTACGACCCGCAGTGGCGCCCGATCGAGGGCGTTGTCGCCGCGGCGCAGGGTGCGCCGCTCGCGCCTCCGGACACGCTTCGCCCGATGATCGAAGCCGCGCAGACGCTCGCTGCCGGCATCGACTTCCTCCGCGTCGATTTCTACGAGATCGCCGGCCGCATCGTGTTCGGCGAACTCACCAACTATCCGAACAAGGGACTGAACCGGTTCCAGCCCGCTTCGCTCGACGGCCTGCTGGGGAGCTGGCTCACGCTCGCGCCGACCCGTCCGGTCGCGCTCGCCTACCGCCCCGAGTCGTTCAGCGGAGCGTGACCGGCCCTCAGGCGTCCTCGGCCGGATCGTAGGGAACCACGTTCTCCTGTTCCGCCGGATCATTGCGCGCGACGATCGCGCGTGCGGGCTCGCTGTCGCTGAGGTTGAAGGCCTGGTGCGCAACATCCGGCGGGATGAACAGGAATTCCCCCGCGGCGCTGACGATGCGCTCGCGCAGTCCCGGGCCGTAGCGGGTCTCGACGCGCCCGTCGAGCACGTAGATGGCGGTCTCGTAACCGCGGTGCCGGTGCGGGGCGGCCGAGCCTCCCGGCGGAATGACGACCATGTGCATCGACAGGCCGCGGCTGCCGGTCGTCTCGCTGGATACACCGACGAAATAAGGCAGCCGCTGCCGCGTGAGGATTTCGTGGTCGGGACGGATGGCGACGACCGTGGCCGTCGATGCGGTGGCCGTCGATTCGGATGCGGAGGTCATGGGGGTGTCCCTTCGGCGGTTGGACGAGCCGTGCGTGGCGGTGCCTCCAACATAGCCGCCGGACCCGCGGATGTCGAGCGGGCTCGACGGCAGGCGCAAGGACGCAGGGACCTGTGCAGCTTCGCGTGCTGCGGCGCGTGCCGGCGGTATCATCCGGCTCGAGTACCAGCCGCGACACCGGCCCATCCCGGCGGGCGCCCGGCATCGAACGCGGACCTCGAACCTCGAACCCTGCGATGATCAAGCTCTACTACTTTCCCGGCAACGCGAGCCTCACGCCGCACATGGTGCTCGAGGAGCTCGGCGTTCCTTTCGAGCTGGAGCTGGTGGACCGGGCGAACGCCGCGCACAAGTCGCCGGAATACCTGAAGCTCAATCCCAACGGCCAGATTCCGGTGCTGGTCGACGGCGACCTCGTGCTCTACGAAACGGCGGCGATCTGCCTGCACCTCGCCGACACGCATCCCGACTCGGGACTCGCCCCGCCGCTTCGCACCGCCGAGCGCGCGCATTTCTACAAGTGGCTCGTGTGGTCGACCAACACGCTGCAGGCGACGATGATGCTCTACTTCTACGGGGGCAGGCTGCTCGACGAAGGCAACGACGAGGGCGCGGCGCAGGTCAGGAAGCACGCCGAAGCGCGGGTCGGCGGGATGCTCGACCAGCTCGACGCGCAGCTCGCGTCGCACGGGCAGCAATGGCTGCTCGGCGCGACCTATCGCGCGGTCGATCCGTTCGTGCTGATGCTCTGCCGCTGGACGCGCGGATTCTCGCGTCCCGCGCGCAGCCTGCCGCACCTCGGACCCTACCTGCAGCGGGTGTTGGCGCGGCCGGCCGTGCAGCGCGCATTCGCCGCGGAGAAGCTGCAGCCGCCGCTCGTCTGACACGGCCCGCGTGCGGCGCGCCGCTCGCGGTGCCCGATCAGGGCGCCGTCGCGGTACACGCACCGTCATGCGAAGATTGCGCTCCATGGTGCCGGATCGGAGATCGACGGACGAGATCCACGCGGCGGCCCGTGCATACGTGGCGCGCGGCTGGTCGGTCATTCCGGTCGAGCCGCGAGGCAAGCGTCCCCGGGTCCCCTGGGCTGCGTTCCAGCATCGCCTGCCGACGCACGAGGAGATCGACGGATGGTTCCGGCGCTGGCCTGATGCCAACGTCGGCATCGTCACGGGCGGGGTTTCGGGTCTGGTCGTCGTCGACGTCGATCCGCGGCATGGCGGCGAGCGCAGCCTCCACGACCTCGAGCGCAGCCACGGGCCGCTGCCACGCACCGTCGAAGCGGCGACCGGCGGCGGCGGACGCCATCTCTATTTCGCGCATCCGGGCGGCACGGTCGGGAACCGCGTCGGCCTCGCGCCGGGCATCGATGTTCGCGGGGATGGCGGCTGCGTCGTGGCGCCGCCTTCGATGCATTCGAGCGGCAGGCGCTATGCGTGGGTCGACGCGCGGGCGCCGGGGGAGAGCCCACTTGCGCCGGCGCCGGCGTGGATCCGCACGCCTGCCGGGCCGGGCGGGCACACGCCCCAGCACTGGCGCGAACTGGTGCGCGACGGCGTCGCCGAGGGCCAGCGAAATGCAAGCCTCGCATCGCTCGCCGGAAACCTGCTTTGGCACGGCCTCGATCCGGACGTCGCGCTCGAGCTGCTGCTCGCATGGAACCGCCAGCGGTGCCGCCCGCCCCTGCCGGACGACGAGGTCGCCCGGGTCGTCGCGAGCATTGCGCGTCTTCATTCTTCGGCAAGCTTGAGCTAGCGCAAATCCATGCGCGCAGCGTGGCGCTATCGTGCCACGGCAGGCTTCGGACCGGTGCCGCCAGGATTGCGTCCGGAGCCTTCGCGCTGCGCTCCCCGAGTCATGCTTGCGAGGAACACGTGATGAAACCCTCCACCGACGCCGCGACGCGCGTGGGCAGCGAACTGTCCGCGCTGATCGAAACGATGGTCGACGACCCGGATCGCGAGATTCCGCCGACGCTCGAGGACGTCCGATCCCTGGTGCATCACCGATCGAGCGCCGCGGACCGGCGCGAGGAGACGCTGCATCCTCAGCAGCGGGCTTCGCTGCTGGCCGAGATCGACGATCTGGTCGAGGAATTCGGTGGCGACGCGCTGGCGATCGATTTCATCGCAGCGAAGGCAAGCGAGCAGCTGTCGCGGATCATCGAAATCGCGATCGAGCAGTCGCGCATCAAGCATCAGCCGACGCTGGGCATGGTGCGGGACGCGATGACGGCCGGACTGATCGCCCGGCTCGCCGGCGACGGGGTCATCGATCCCGACCAGGACCAGACGCTGATGGGTGAGATCGACGCCCTGATCGAGCGCCACGGGCGCGACGCGATCGCCGAGGAGTACATGCGCTTCGAATAGCTGCGCCGCGGGCCCGGCGCGGGGGGGGGGGCCGGAGGCAACGGCCGGGGCTTTCATGTCACCATGCAGGAGATCGGAGCGATCCGGTGGCGTCAGACGACGAGAAGCCGCTACACGACGATGCGGTCGAGACCGCGATCATGCACGTGCTGCAGGCCGAAGCCGCCGCGCGTGATGCCGTCGAAAGCGCGCGCAGCATGGCCGGCGTGATCGCGGAAGAAGGGCGCGAACAGGCGCGACGTATCGCCCTTGCCGCCGACCGTCGC